>JAUUYJ010000220.1 GCA_030588275.1 Candidatus Zixiibacteriota bacterium
ACTTTGAAACCGCATTGGGCAAAATGATGGCAGATACCGTTCCCCATCGTTCCAGCACCGATTACGGTGATCTGTTTTATATTTTCAACGTTCATTTTCTCTCTCCCGAAAACTGTTAGATCATTTCAATCGCCAAGGCCACGGCATTACCTCCGCCGAGGCACAGCGTCGCCATACCGTTTTTGCCACCACGTTCTTTTAGAGCATACATCAGAGTGGTCAGGATACGAGCCCCGGAGGCTCCGATTGGATGGCCCAAAGCAACAGCACCACCATTGACATTAACCTTATCCCAATCCCAGCCAAGCTCATTTCCATCAGCCAGACATTGCACCGAAAAGGCCTCATTCGCCTCAATCAGATCAAAATGATCCAGCTTGACGTTCATCTTCTGACACAGATTATTGACCGCATCAATTGGCGCAAAGAACAGTAATTCGGGTGAAACTCCAGCAGTCGTATAATCGACAATCCGAGCCATTGGTGTCAGCTTATGCTCTTTCATATAGCTCTCTGAAACGACCATCAAAGCCGAGCTTCCATCATTCAAACCAGGTGCGTTTCCAGCCGTGACGGTCCCATCTTTTTGAAATGCGGGGCGCAGTTTGGCCAGTTTCTCAACGGTAAGCCCCGGACGAGGACATTCATCTTTGGCAAAGATGATCGGGTCCGCTTTGCGCTGAGGGACTTCGACTGAGAATATTTCATTATCAAATTTCCCGCCTTCTTGCGCCGCAATTGCCTTGAGGTGCGAATTGCAGGCGTACTCATCCTGCTGTTCGCGGCTAATTCCGGCCTTATCGGCGGTCAGTTCAGCCGCACCACCCATGTGCCAGTTTTTGAAGGAACACCATAAGCCATCTAAGATCATCGCATCCTGCATCTTCCGATCACCAAATTTGAAGCCGGTCTTGGCTCCATGCAACACATACGGTGTACTGGACATCGATTCCATCCCACCAGCTATGATAGAATGAGCATCGCCAAGACGAATCGCCTGCGTCGCCAGCATGACAGCCTTAAGACCCGACCCACAGACCTTGTTAATCGTCAACGCTCCGGCAGTTGGGGTCACTCCAGCATGAATCGCCGCCTGCCGCGCTGGTGCCTGACCAGATCCACCCTGCACAACATGGCCCATAATAACTTCATCAATTTTGCCAGAATCGGCACCAGCTCGATTGATTGCCTCTTTGATAGCCAAAGCACCCAATTGAGGAGCGGTAAATGCAGACAACCCACCATGCAAAGTGCCGATCGCACTCCGGCAGGCTGAAACGATGTAAGCTTCACTTGTATATGACATTACTGCCTCCAATAACTATTTAATGCTCTCTCTATAGAAAATAATGATAGCACAAAGAATTTTCAAAGGCAAGTGAATAAGATCACAATGGGTATAGGGCACAATATGGGGTGTCTATTAACAGATTTTTACAAAATTCAGAAGCAGTTCTTATCTAATACTACTTCGGCTTACAAGAGCCAATTTAGTCATCCGCCAACTCCAACTCAATAAGCGGGGTTTCGATATCACACTGATCCCCTTCGGCAAAATTGATCGCCTTAACCGTCCCTGAAGCCTTAGCTATAACGATATTTTCCATCTTCATCGCCTCGACGATCACAACCTGCAGTTTATCAGAAACGGTATCACCGATCTCAACCAATAGCTTGACGATTTTCCCCGGCATAGGAGCGAACAACCGTGAAGGATCACTCGCCAATCCCCCCTCACCAGAACCGGAGGCATCTTCGGAGGGGACGGCAAATTCAAACAACAAACCATCAATATCGACGAAAGTTTTATCACCATCAATCACGGCACAAACCTCTTTGGCCATGTTACCGTCACGAAGATAGATTCGGCCTTCAGACCGAAATTCAAACTGAAGTTGCTTCTCACCATCATTAAACGACGCTATTTTGCCATCGGTCAAATCGACGCTGACTACTTCATCTTTATATTTGAATTCGTAATTCACTTTACACTCTCCCCAATCTGCCAGTTTCCAGTCTCACGCCAGGGATCAAAAACGGACGCATCACCAGCGCCGCTCTGATTCCCTGCAGGTCGGTAATTGGCACCAGCTATTGCCGCCGCGCCAACCGCAGTCTCAAGAAGTTCAGACGCACCATCATCCCAATCTGAAAAATTCCGTTCAATAAAATCGGTGTAAGTCTCGCCGGAGACAAATTTGGGATGTGCGATGATATCGGATAAATATTTAACTGAGTGACGCAGACCGAGAATTTTATACTCTTTGAGAGCCTTAATCATCCGCGCACAGGCAGTCTCGCGATCTTCGCCCCAGACAACCAGCTTGGCCATTATCGGATCGTAATCAATCCCGACCTCGCTCCCCTGACGCACGCCGGAATCAACCCGCACGCCCGGCCCGGTCGGCTCCCGGTACAAAAGAATCTTGCCAATTGATGGCATGAAATTATTGGAAGCATCCTCAGCATAGATGCGACATTCGATTGAATGTCCTCGTTGGGTCAAATTTTTAAAATGGTCGGAGAGCTCGTACCCAGATGCGATTCTAATCTGTTCAGCAACAAGGTCAACACCGGTCACCTCTTCGGTCACCGGATGCTCTACTTGAATGCGAGTGTTCATCTCCAAGAAGTAAAACTTACCCGATTTGTCGAGTAAAAACTCAATCGTCCCGGCTCCGACATAATCGGCCGCCTTGGTAACCTCCACCGCCGCCTTGCCCATCTCGATTCGCAATTCATCGGTTACGGCAGTCGATGGGGTCTCTTCGACAATTTTTTGATGCCGCCTTTGTATCGAACATTCTCGCTCGAATACATGCACCACGTTTCCGTGACTGTCAGCCATCACTTGAAATTCGATATGACGCGGATCGACGATATATTTTTCGAGATAAACGGTATCATCACCAAAAGCTGATTTCGCCTCACGCTTGGCTCCCTCGACCGCCGTCTCCAGATCAGCCGGTTCGTTGACAACCCGCATCCCCTTACCACCACCACCTGCCGCCGCTTTTATAAGAACCGGATAGCCTGCTTCATCAGCCGCCTTTACAAACTCTGCTAAACTTTTCCCCTCATCCTTCATCCCAGGAATCAAAGGGACGCCGACTGAAACCATTTTTTTGCGCGATTCTACTTTGTTTCCCATCAATAAAATCGCCTCGGCGGACGGACCGATAAAGGCAATTTTATTGGCCGCACAGGCTGATGCAAAGTTGGGGTTTTCTGCCAAAAATCCGTAACCAGGATGGATAGCGTCGGCACCTGACTTTTTCGCAACTTCGATAATTTTTTCGATACAGAGATACGATTCCAGAGGAGATGGTGGGCCGATCTCGTACGCTTCGTCCCCCATCATGGTATGTACCGCATCTTTGTCGGCGGTTGAATAAACCGTTACCGTGCTGATTCCCAGCGTCCGGCAGGCATGAATTATCCGGACCGCTATTTCACCTCGGTTGGCAATTAAGACTTTATTAAAAAGCATTTATTCTTTCACCCAATTTGGTTTTCGTTTATTCAGGAAAGCATCCATCCCCTCCTGTCCCTCGTCAGACTTACGAAGCCGAGCGATCATCTCCGCCGTGTACGGCTTGTACTGATCGGAAGACATCAAAGGAACATCAGAGATCAACTGCTTGGCCATTGTTATGGCATGCGGCCCGGAGGATAGAATCGTTTTGACCAACTTGTCGATTTCGGCGTCATACTGGTCGTCCGGATAAAACCGGTTAACCAATCCAATGCGGTATGCATCCTCAGCGGAAAGTCGTTCTCCGGAGATGAAAAACTCCCGCGCCTTCCCCTCACCAATTTTTTTTATCACATAAGGGCCGATACAGGCCGGGACAACACCGATTTTGACTTCCGAAAAGGAGAACCGCGCCGACTCAGCCGCGACCGCAATGTCGCAGACTGCGACAAATCCGGTTCCGCCGCCAATCGCCGCACCATTGATACGACCTATAACAGGTATCGGTAAGTTATATATCAAGGAAAACAGCTCGGCCAATTCCAGAGATTCAGCTAGATTTTTCTCAAAGCTATAATCTTTGACGCGACGCATCCAGTTCAGATCGGCTCCAGCGCAAAACGATTTCCCCTCACCGGTCAAGACAACCACTCTGATATCATCACGCAATTTAATCGCTTGAAACAGGTCGGTCATTTCCGAAATCAACGTGTCGTTGAACGCATTATGTATTTCCGGACGGCAAAAACTAATTCTTGCTACAGGTCCATCAATATCAAGTCTGATTGTTTGGTATTTATTATCCATCGTTCTATCTCGCCTTACATCCTGAAGACGCCAAAATTATGATCCGGGATCGATTTGTTTAGTGACATCGAAATCCCCAACCCCAGCGCCAGCCGTGTGTCGGTCATATCGATAATTCCATCATCCCACAACCGCGCCGAAGCATAATAAGGAGACGACTCATGTTCATACATATCCAAAATCGGTTGCTTGATAGCATCAATATCATCAGCGGTTAATGTTTGTCCCTTTCGAGCCGCCTGAGCTATCTTGACATCAGACAAAACACCAGCCGCCTGTTCGCCCCCCATCACCGCAATCTTCGCCATCGGCCACATCCACATCAATCGGGGTTCGTAACCACGACCACACATCGCATAGTTTCCGGCACCAT
>JAUUYJ010000026.1 GCA_030588275.1 Candidatus Zixiibacteriota bacterium
AGCAGGTCGGTAGAAACGGAGTTGATCGAAGATTTTAGGGCGGCACTTAGGGATGTTTGTAACGATTTGGGTGTGCCACCCTTACTGATTTGCCCAACCGCCGGAATGGTAGTCAGAAGTAAAATCAATGAAAAAACAACACGGAGATAGACGCTCATCGGTAACCTCATGGTTTATTTATTATTGATCGACATTTTTAACCGGTTTATAAAGTACGGGAACGGTATTAATCCCCAGTAATACAAAGTACGTAATTGCAAAGACCGGTACTTATAACGTAGTCCGAAACATCCCTTATAAAATAGACAATTCTTGTCAATGAACAAGAAGTATTTTTGTCCATAAGGCTTGTTTTTTGCGGTTTGCGGCGGATATCGGTAAGATTCTATGCGATAAAATAAATCGACCAAAAGGTCGATTTATTTTTCTTAATTTTCCCCAAATATTTTCAATCTGTACGACTAATAGTCACACTTCAAATAATCACGGACAGCAGGGTGGTGGGCCGGATTTGAAAACAAAATTGATTAGATATACGGCATCTCCAACATTGGTGTCGTTGTCAAGATTCGCGTCACCTGACTCGATCGGTACCGGGGGAGAGCCATCTTTGAAAACAAAATTAATCAAATAAACGGCGTCACCAACATTGGCTGTTAGATCGGTGTTGGCATCTCCGGCGATATACAAATCACAAACATCACCAATGCCGTTTAAGTTTTCGTCTCTCTGATCAGGGTTTGGCATATTGGGACAGTTATCTACTACATCCATAACACCGTCACTATCGGCATCGTCGAATTGCATCAAAGGATACATATCCTGGCAAACGGTCGGTTCCGTTTGGCTTCCATAAATATCAACCGGTGTATCACCGATACCATCCAGATCAAGATCTACACCTTCATAATCTGACCAGAAGTTGCCCTGTTGAATATCTCCGAAAAACCAGAAATTACTGCCCAAAAAGAAATCCCATTGGCTAACTTGCTCTGTGCCGCTTTCTATAAATGCATTATTGTGAAATAGGTTGTCATTACCTCCCCCTGAGCACTGCCTAGTCTGAATCGCTCTAAAACTATTTTGAATAAAGCTGTTTGATGATATCTCATTCTCTTGTGACATTATCATTTCAAGCCCTAAAAGGTTTTCAGAAAAAAGATTGCCATAAATGATGTTCTGCAGGTGATGTTCATATGTATGCTGTAAGTCAATGCCATTACGGCTGTTTTCTACAAAGTGATTGTGGCGGATTTGATTTCCGATTGTTCCTATCTCTGAAATCGAATCAGGATTCTCTGGATAAAAATTTGCACATAACATCATTCCTGAGTAATTTCCGGTGAAATTGCAATACCGAACAATGTTTGAGTCCGCTTCAGCGATAACCAGGCCGACGGTAATATTATCCTTAAAATAACAAGATTCAATCAAGCAGTGATTGGCCTGATCAATCTTTAGTGCCGCATCCCAGCACCCACCATCATAGTTAAATTCCCCAGCACCGGTAGCGGTGATCTTTTTAACAACCACTCCATCAGCAACTATTGTTATAACATTGCCGGAGAGGTCACCTTCTATAATAGTGCAGTTGGGGGATTGGCCGATCAGAGTAATGGTTTTGTCGATTACGATATTTTCGTAGTAGGTTCCAATAGCTATTAAAATCGAGTCGCCAGTAATTGATGCATTTATCGCTCCTTGAATTGAAGAATAATCGTCCGGGACGTTGATCGAACTGGCTGTTGATAATATCGGGATTGTCAGGCAAATAAGAAGAATCAATATAAAGCGCATACAATATCCTCCTGCCAATTTTGTTACCCCAGTCTCAATCAGGCAAGGTCAGGCTGTGCTGTTGGGTCATATATTGAAATTTATAGGATAAATTCAAATATACAAGAGAAATATATCCAATATAAGAGAAAGGGATTGGAATTATGTGCAGTACAAAACAGCTGTGCAATCAGTTGACAATATCACGGACAGCAGGGAGGCGGGCCGGATTTAAAAACAAAATTGATTATATAAACGGCATCGGCGACATTGGTTGAGCTGTCGCAGTTAGCATCACCCGATTCAAGCGGTGCCGGAGGAGGTCCGGATTTGAAAACGAAATTAATCAGATAGACCGCATCAGCCACATTTTGACCACCATCCCCATTGGCATCGCCGCAGATAAAGATGCAGGCATCACCAACACCATCGTTGTCGGTGTCAATCTGACTCGGATTGGGTATGGAGGGGCAATTATCTTCCGGGCAAATGTTAAGCGGAAAACCGGGGTCACCGTAGCCATCACCGTCAAGGTCGGTGCATTCATCGCACAGATCACCGATCCCATCACCGTCATAATCTGCCTGATTGGTATTGGCAACCGCCGAGCAGTTATCGCATGGGTCACCTATGCCATCGCCATCATCATCGGTTTGGTCGTTCGGAATCTCCGGGCAGTTGTCGGTCGGGCAACTATTACCTGCAAAACCGGGGTCGCCGAAACTATCTCCATCGCTGTCGGTGCAATCGTCGCACAGATCGCCGATCCCATCATTATCATAATCAGCCTGATCGTTAGGATCGTCGGGGCAGTTATCGCATCCGTTTGCGTAACTATCTCCATCACTGTCAAGATTGTCATCAAATCCGGGGCATTGGTCGCAGGCATCTCCAACTCCATCCCCGTCAGCATCTGCTTGACCAACGTTCGGTTCGCTGGGGCAGTTGTCATCGCACAAACAGATGTCATCACCATCAAAATCGAGACAACCCAGATCAACAATCCGAATCAAGGTGTCTCCACCATCATCATATTCATACGACAGTTTAAGGCCGTCCTCGGAGAGATCGACGGCGGCAAACGATTCGACGACCGTTTCTCCCGGTAAGCTTATCAGGACCGCATCGGACCAGCTCAATCCGGCATCACACGACAAGGTTGCATAAAGCTGACTGTTTGCAGTATAGGTGCAGACGTATTGGGCTCCGGAAAAATGGGCCAGTTCCGGGAATATCTCCGATTCAAACGTCGAAGCGACCAGACTGACTTGATCCAGAGAATCGACATCTCCGACAATCGAACGCCAGCAGACAATATCATGATCGCTTGAACTGCTATCATGATAGGTTTGAGCCAGAACCAGTATCGTATCGTTACTGGTTGCCACCACCGGGTAGCGAAGATGTTGCTCGGCATCATCGTAATACAGAACGGCCGCATCGGTCGGTTGATTCCAGTCATCAAAATGATCCTGGCGAATCAGGAGATGCCATTGGCTGTCAACCGGGTCGATCCGGTCATAGATTGCATAGGCATGTCCCGATGCGGAATCGATATCGGTCGCCGTCGTGGCGCACCCGGCAAAGTTGGGATACCAGCTAAGTTGCATCGCACCAAAGGATGATATTTGCGAATATATGTGGGGTGCATTTATAAAAGTATCGACCGCATCGGTATAGCTCATGACAACCGAAATCATCCCCCAGTTCCAGGGTTGGTCGCCGTTGTCAGATGAGATGTCGGAGGCGGACATGCTGTGCCAGCCGTTATCCCAGTAATCGGACCACCATAGGTAGATGGTGTCGAAGTTGTTGGCCGAGGGATATTCAAAGAGAAGAATGCGACCACCAAGAAAAAAATCGGGGGTGACAACGGTTCCGAAAAATTTGGCGTCGGTACCAAAGTAGTCGAGCGACGGGAAACTCTGATAGACGGCACTTGTGTAAACGGCCGAATCAATCCAGGAACTGCCATCATCATTGGAGGCCAGCCAAAAGACGGTTGAATCAAGATCGGTGTGGAGTTCGTAGGCATGCATCATTGTTCCGCTGGCATCAACGGCAACTGCCGGGCGGCGATGGATGAGGCCATCGAGCGATTTGGTCTGGTGGTCATTTTCCTTCGTCAATATTCCAAGTCTCTGTCGCGTACCTGCCGGAGTATTCGTTGGCTGTTGGTCGATGTGGTCGGCTCTGGAACTGAACTGTTTTAGTCCGGGAGGGGAGACCGGGGCTGAATCTATCGCCTCAACAGGTGCGGTTAATAATAAAATGGTTATGATTACCATTCCGCGCAGGAATAAAAACAAGGCTCGATTGATTACTGATTGCCAGATCATAATCTTCTCCATGAGAAAAGCCAAAAATCGCTATTGAAACTGCCAGATGCGGAGCAATTATTTATTACGACCGTTTGTGTAGATGGTATCTGATACGGTTATTATAAACTAATCAGCCGGTGCTGTCAATCGCTTTAGGTTGCCATGATTGGATGATAGGTTGGATAAGCCTAATAGCAGTTGGGTCGGGGGCCGGATTTAAAGACAAAATTTATCAGATATACAGCATCCCCAACATTTACCGTCACATCGCCATTCGCATTGCCGTCCATAAACGGATCGGGTGGTGGGCCACCCTTAAAAACAAAATTTATCAGATAGACAGCATCCCCGACGTTGACCGCTTTGTCCCCATTAGCATCGCCGCATTGTCTGATGACCAGCCAGCAAAAGGGACCCGGTACTTCAGGGTGAATGGCATCCCCGTCAACATTGGCAAATATGAAATCTCCGGATGGTGGGATAAAGATAGAATCGATACAGATCGTCCGAAAATCGGCACTATCCAGATCGGGGATAAAATGAATCGAGATCATATGCTGGTATGGGCCAAGGTCGAGCTGACCTCCCAAAGAAACTCCGCCGATTTGAACTGTATCGGGAGAGACACCATCCATCTCTTTTTCAGTGACAATCAGTCCACCCAAATCCCAAACCGACAAGACCGGGTCCATTCGGCTGTCCGGTACGACGGTGACCGCCGATAGGCCGGTCCCTTGTCCCTGTGGTCCATAGCCGTCCGGCTGAGTTGTCCAACTCCAGGTTGCACCATCATCGGAATAAATGCAAAACCCAAGACTGATTCCGCCCAGATCAATATCGTTTTTGAACCATAGTTGAAATTCCTGTTTGACACCATCAATGATCGTGTCAACCGTTCCCGCTTCACCGGTACGGCCCAGACGAACGTAGAGCGAATCGGGACTTTCGCAGGCATCACCGACGCCATCGCCATCGCTGTCCAGTTGATCGGGGTTGTACTGATCGGGACAATTGTCAAGATTGGCGCAATAGCCATCGCCGTCGATATCATTGAGCGAATCGACCGGGCAGAGGTCGCACAGATCCCCAATCCCATCATTGTCAAGGTCGGTCTGATTGGGATTATACGTGTCGGGGCAGTTATCGGTCAGGCAACTGTCATCAGGATATCCGGGATTACCAAAGCCATCATTATCGCTGTCGGTGCAGAAGTCGCAGAGGTTGCCAATCCCATCCTCGTCGCTGTCCCGTTGCAGGGGATTATATAGGTCGGGGCAGTTATCCTCGGTACAGCTGTTGGCCGCATAACCGGGATCACCAAACCCATCTCCGTCGGTATCGGTACAGTCGTCGCACAGGTCGCCAATCCCGTCACCATCGGCATCGGTCTGATCCGGATTATATACGTCAGGACAATTGTCATCATCGGCGCAGTATCCGTCCCCATCAATATCGTTTAAAGAATCATCGGGGCAGATGTCGCAGATATCCCCAATCTGATCGTTATCGGCATCGGCCTGATCGGGATTGTCAATCGTCGGACAGTTGTCGCATGCATCCCCCAAAAGATCGGTGTCTGAATTTGTTTGCAATCCGTTTTGATCATCAATGCAATTATCGCAACTGTCACCAACCTGATCGTTGTCGATATCGGCTTGGTTATTGTTTGACAGTTCGGGGCAATTGTCACAGCTGTCACCAACATCATCCAGATCAAAATCTGACTGGAGCGGGTTGGCGATAGCGGGGCAGTTGTCGATCTCATTCGGGATTCCATCGGAGTCCAGGTCAAGATTGCACATATTCACAAAGATTAAAAAATTGTAATCGGCGGCGGCAATATCAACCAGGTGATGCCAGCCATCAATTTTCTTGATCGTACTACGCAGTTCGCCACAACTGCCATTATCGGTCATCCCGGCTAAGATAGATCCCGGATCGTTGGTTCGGTTAGTTTTCCACCCGACATGAAAATCGGAGCTGAAAATCAAATTGGAGGCGGACAGATCAACCTCTATATATTCAGGATAATAAACCAATTGGGCATTTGGTACGGTTGCTTGAAACAGGATATTGCTCAGGTCGGGGAACCCGGAACTGTCACCGCAAACAAAGATATCCAGATCGGGAAGACCAACCGTTTCCGGCGAATACAACGAAACACCAATCTGCCCCAAAGCGGTATCTCCGGGGCTGATCGAAAAGCGCATAAAGCAGTACTCGGCCCAACCGGGAACTTTCCAAAAATAACTGGGGACGCATTTGTATTCCTGACGGGTGCATTCGTCCCAGTCTCCCCAATCCTCAATTGATCCAACTCCAGCAATCATCTGGTCGGTTCCTTGTTCAATTCGATTGCTTTCAGGCAGGGGCAGATTTTCGGCAAAGGACAAAACGGCGACTATTGTCAACAAGAGACCGAATGAAACAATCTGTTTTATTGCCGAATGTTGAATCAATTATCCCTCCGGGGAAATCGATCTGGAATATTTTTTTATCACCATGATAGGTATATTAAAAAAATACACGTAATCGACGATGTGTCAAGCAGTTTCCGATCAGGATTGATCATTTTATCTTCCGACAAGAAACGCTAATAGTATTATCGGCAGGGGAGATGGATAATTTGGGGTAAATCTCCGGTTGTGTTACCTGTCATTTAACCGATTTGGTTTGAATCCCAAGAATCGGGAATATCAAACGTCCCCTTTAGCTTGCTTTCGCCGTTATCTACAACTAATAACAAAAAGGCCGGAATTGATTTCCGGCCTTTTGGTACGAACTAATCTTTACTTATGTAATTATTCGGGACATGAGGCACACGGTGGATCTCCGCCCTTGAATACATAATTTATCAAATAGACCGAGTCACCAACGTTTGTGCTTCCGTCGCAGTTGGCATCGCCCGCCTCGACCGGCCAGGGGGAGGCACCACCCTTAAAGACGAAATTGGTCAAAAAGACCGCATCACCAATATTGGCTCCGCCATCACCATTGGCATCACCACAAAGATAAACAAGGGTGAAGACCGATTCGGTGCTTCCGGTATTGCTATCGTTATAGCTGTTTTCATCGGCACCATACTGAATATAGACGGTTGCATTATAAACCTGACCGGAGTCGGGACCAACATCCACCGGCGCAAAGGTCAAGGTTCTCGTTCCATAATTTAGGTTGGTTACGGTCTGTTGATCGGTGTAAAAAACGACACCGTTGGTGTCAACTTCACAGATAACGTCAAACGTTTCGCCACCCTGTCTGAAGTTTTTAACTGTTGCCTTGGGATTGAAGCTGTTGTTGGTTTCAACCGGACCGGGTAGATTGACCGCCGTAACGCCAACGTCCGGCAATCCAGCACCGATGCAATATAGCTTACCGTTGAAACAACCGACCAGAACATGTCCCTTGTCATCAATCGTGGCCGATGATTCAAAACCGTCGTCCGCTTCAAAGGTCCATTTGATAGTTCCGTCAGGGTATAGTGCATATAAGGTCGAGTCGCGTGAACCGATATAGATAACACCGTCCGCATCGACGGTCGGGGAGGCATCAATCGCTCCGCCGGTTTGGAATTTCCATTTAAGATCGGCATACCCACCCATGTCGGTTAAGGCATACAGGGCGCCATCGAAGGAACCAAAATATATCGTTCCATCCGGGCCGATCGCGGGTGAGGATTCCACTCCATCACCAACAAAGAAATTCCATTTCAAAGTTCCATCCGGGTTGGCCGCCCAGAATGCGGTATCAACCGGGATCGGATTGTGCGGGTCCTGCCAATGGCCAGCGGCGCCGAATTGGTCGGAGCCAAAGTAGATGGTACCGTCCGCTCCGATTGCCGGAGAGCAATCGACTAAGTGTCCATCAAAAAATTCGCCGGTTGAAACAGACCATTTGGGACCTTGTAGGTCGGGGTCAATCGCATACAGGTGATGATCTTTTGATCCGACGTAGATAGTGTTGTCATCCCCGATAGCAATCGAGGAAATGATGCACCAGTTTGCTTTCCAATCCCACTCAACATTACCGGTAGCCGGGTCCATTGCAAAGAAATTCCAGTCTGAGTTACCGACATAGACCAATCCGTCCGGAGACAGAACCGGTGAGGCGATAACGAAAAAAGAACCCATTTTAGTTTTCCAACGTTCATTGGCGTACGAGCCGGAATCTTCCAGAGCGTAAACATAAGTATCCATACCGCCAACAAAGATGGTTCCATCCTCAGCAATGAATGGTGAAGAGAAGAAACCTCCATCGGTTTCAAATCTCCATTTTAGCGAACCGTCCGGATTGAGGGCATAAAGGGAGGAATCGGACTGACCCTGCCAGGCCCAGCCGGAACCAAAATAAATCGTTCCGTCATATCCGATCGTTGGGGATGAGGTTACCCCATCGTTGGTTTGATATGACCAACTCAATGTATTATCCGCCGGTCCGGTATGAGGCGACAAGGCAGTATTTTTTAAGTTTTGTCTGAATTTCGGCCAGGGACTATAATCGCCCCAACTGGCTTGCGTCAAAAGTAGAAGACAAATGCACAAGAGCCCCACTTTACTATGTCTCAATCGCATGTTAACTCCTCCTTATAGATTGCGCCAAATTCCATTTGCACAATCAAGTATTCATAGGTATGGTTAATCCACATTTTCTACAACCAATACGGACCCATTTAGTTCCTTATTGGACCTAATTAGTAAACCGATTTTTAGCCATTCTCCTTACCGGTTTGGCCAACGGTATGCCAGACATGCGCTAATATAAAATATTTAATTACTGATGCGGCTTCCCGATGAGAGGTTATCAAGGTTGACTTTTGTCGTGATTTTATTATATAAGGGGGTGATAATTCCTCAACGACAACTGTTTCGTTTCCTGATAATTATAATTGGGCTAATCTTATTAGCCGCGCCTATTTTGTCCGCCGATAGTCTTGATGTTGCGACCGATTCGGTTCAGGATGTTGCGGGGCAGATTATTACCGATAGCGTTGAGACAACGACCTCTACCGAAGAGGTTGCTGAGGATTCCGGTTGGGGTTATCGCACCGAGCGGAATAACGCATTATTTCTGATGGTCCTCTTTTCAGTTGTTATTTTGGTTTATACGCGCTGGGCCAAGCAGGGGAAAGAACTGTTTCTCCGGAAAATCAACGGCCTCGATGAAGTCGAAGAGGCGGTTGGCCGAGCGACGGAAATGGGACGACCGGTTCTGTTTGTTCCCGGCCTTCAGGAGTTAGACGAAATCGAAACTATCGCGGCGATCTCAATTTTGGGACGGGTGGCTCGAATTACGGCCCGCTACGATACCCCTCTGATGGTCCCGGTTCGTTATCCTTTGGTTTTGGCCGCCGGTCAGGAAGTTGTTCAGCAGGCTTATATTGAAGAGGGGAAGCCGGACGCTTATAATGTTGATATGGTTCGATATGTGGCTGGCGAGCAGTTTGCCTTTACCGCGACCGTCAATGGATACATGATGCGAGAGCGTCCCGCGACCAATATTTTCATGGGCGCATTTTTTGCCGAGTCGTTACTTTTAGCCGAAACCGGTAATGCGGCCGGATCGATTCAGATTGCCGGAACGGCCCAGCCATCACAGTTGCCATTTTTTATCGCCGCCTGCGATTATACATTAATGGGGGAAGAGCTTTACGCTGCCTCCGCTTACTTGTCGCGTGAACCTCTTCTTTTGGGTGGACTTAAGGGTCAGGATTTTATAAAAATCTTATTAATTGCGGCCATCCTGATTGGTGTTCTGATCGTCAGTCTTGACATTGAAGCTATTGCTGAACTTTATAAATCTCTGTTTGTGAGCGTTTGATGCGGACTATCGTACCGGTCATAATTGCCTTTTTATCCGGGATGGTCATGATTTTGGCCTTCTTCTTTGACCCGGAAAAATCTATTTTGGGCGAGCTTGAGCAAAATGTTTTGTCGTGGGTCACAATTGTGGGTGGTTTTACATTACTTTTAGGGGTCGTCTCCATTTTCCGAGTCAATCTCATCGCCGTCAAGAGGCGCCATGATGGCTGGGGATACAAACTGGTAACGCTGATATCGATTCTCGCGATGGCGATTCCGGCTATCATCCCGTCTAAATTGTCCCCACTATTTGGCACCGGAACCGATTCGATTTACGATTGGCTTTTTAACTACCTTGACGCTCCGATGATGGCGACGATGTTTGCCATGCTGGCTTTTTATATCTCATCCGCCGCATTTCGGGCTTTTCGGGCGCGTAATACTGAGGCGACTTTGCTCTTAATTGCGGCAACGCTGGTTATGCTCTGGCGGGTTCCGATGGGTGAGATAGCGTTGGCCTATATCCATCCTGATCTACCGCAAGCGATCAACACCTATATAATGGGTGGAATCAATATGGCTGTACAACGGGGAATTATTATCGGTGCGGCTCTGGGAGCGGCGGCGATGTCTTTGCGGATTTTACTTGGTATTGAACGAACCTATTTGGGAAAATAGAACGGTATGCTGGAAGTTTTAAAAATAGTTGCTTATACAATTTTGATCTGCATTCCGGCGGCGGTCTTGTTGTATCTGACTTTTAAGACCGACGATCGGCGCTATCTATTTATTGCGGTCGCCTTTTATGTCGTATTTCCGGTAGTTGTCACGATTTCATTCCCTACCAGCTTGTCCCCCGAATCGATAACGCTTTATGAGGCTGTCGATGCTCTTCCCGATTCTTCGACGGTTCTGTTAACTTTTGATTATTACGCTTCGACTCTGGCCGAGACGGAACCGATGTCACGAGCCGCTTTGCATCATCTGTTCAAAAAAGACTGCCGGGTTTTAACTGTGACAACCATTCCATTAGGCGGACCTACTATCTCGGAACGGGTTACCCGTGATCTGGCTGAGGAGTACGATAAGGTTTACGGTTTAGATTTTGTCAACCTCGGCTACAAAGCCAACTACGTCGCGGTCCTGAAAGGGATGGGGAGTTCGATTTCGGCGATTTATCCGGCGGACAATTCGGGCACGCCATTATCTGAGATTCCGATGATGGCCGATATCAAAAACTACGATGACATCGATTTTATTTATGTTGTGGCGGATAACGGAATCGTCGAATACTGGATTTCGATTGTCCAATCGCAGTATCAGGCGCAGGTCGGTTGCGGTGTGACGGCGGTTATGGCTCCCAAAATTTATGCTTACGTCAGTTCGGGACAGATGACCGGGCTGTTAGGCGGGATGAAAGGGGCGGCTGAGTACGAAAAAATGGTTGGCCATCCCGGTTCAGCGACTCAGGGGATGGGGGCGCAATCGATGGCTCATCTGTTTATAATTGTCTCCGTCATAAGTGGCAATCTGATGTTCTTTATTGACCGTAAACGTGGTCGGAAGCGGAAACTGTCATGAGCTGGGTAGAAATCGTACAGATCTGGCTGGTAGCCTTTGTGACCTTGTCGCTCTTTTCCTTCCTGTACAAGGATAACCCGTTTTACCGGTTGGTCGAGCATATCTTTGCCGGTTTGTCAGCCGGTTATTATGTCGGTCTGATTTACCACTCGGTCATCTTGCAAACGATGATCGATCCGATGTTCCGAAACGGGGAGTGGTGGCTAATCTTCCCCGGAATTCTGGGCGCTTTGATGTTTTCTCGTTTTTCCAAAAATTATGGCTGGATCAGCCGGATATCTCTGGCGTTTGTGATGGGTAACACCGCCGGAATTTTCCTTCTTTCAGAACTTCATGGCAAAGTTTTGCCTCAGGTCGGCGCTACGATGAGGTCTTTAAATCCCCAGCATCAGGCGGACGGCTGGACCGGGGTTTTATTATCACTATTGATCGTCGTCGGCGTGGTTTCAACTCTGATCTATTTTTACTTTTCCAAGGAGCACAAAGGTGTTTTGGGTGGGGTGGCCAAGGTCGGTATCTGGTTTATTATGATCTCATTTGGAGCCCATTTTGGTTATACTGTGATGGCCCGCATATCACTATTGATTGGCCGCGTCCAGTTCTTGATTTTTGACTTTGGCAATTCTATTAAGGAGTTGTTTGGCTAAGGCAATTGCCGATTTCCTAAAAAATATTAATTGCCCCGGTCAATTTATATCTTATATTCTGGCCTGAATTAGATTTCCGAAAGGTCTTAAATGAAGGTGATTATTCCCGCCGCCGGAGTCGGTAGCCGGTTGCGACCTCACACAAATACGATTCCCAAATCGCTTCTCCATGTGGCGGGTAAACCGATCCTGGGTCATATTCTGGACACGATTGCGAAGCTGGAACCGGAGGAGATCATCATCATTACCGGCTTTATGGGTAATAAGGTTCAGGAGTATGTCAACGGGGCGTTTGATCTTAACATCCGGTACGTAAAGCAGGAATCGCTCATCGGTTTGGGGTACGCCGTCCGACTTGGTCTGGAATGGGCCGATGATAGCGAGGTGCTGATTATACTGGGTGATACCATCGTTGAAACCGATCTTAAAAAGTTTATTTCTGCCGGTACCAATGCTCTTGGGGTTATGCCGGTGACCGATCCAACCCGATTTGGGATTGCCGAGGTCACAGGCGATGTCATTACCAATCTGGTTGAAAAACCGGCCGAACCGAAATCGAATCTGGCGTTGATCGGGTTATATTACATCACAGCGAGTGCTCTGTTAAAAACTGAAATTGACCGCCTGATTGAATCCGGCAAGAAGACCAAAGGTGAAATTCAGTTGACCGATGCTCTGCAGGGGATGATCAGTAGAGGAACCAAATTTGAACCGATTGCGGTCGATGACTGGCTTGATTGTGGTAAGCGGGAAACGCTTCTGGCAACCAACAGTCATCTTCTGAAAGAGCATAAAATACCGGAAGCGAGGGAAGGGGTGGTCATTATCCCACCGGTTTTTATCTCTCCCAGTGCCGTTATCGAGGAATCAATTATCGGACCGAACGTTTCCATCTCGGATAGAGCGGTTATAAAAAGCTCCATTTTAAAAAATTCAATTATCGGTTTGGAAGCTGAGGTACGTAATGTTTTGTTGTCCGACTCGGTTATTGGACACCGAGCAATAGTAACGGGCGATTTTCGCGCCCTGAATGTGGGAGATTCGTCCGAAGTTGGTCATTTTTGAAATTAATTGTGTAACACAATGAGGTAGATATGAGTTCTGGAAATTTTTTGTTTACGTCGGAGTCGGTGACCGAGGGACATCCCGACAAGCTGTGTGATCAGATTTCCGATGGTGTTCTTGACGCTATCTTAAGTCAGGATATTCTTGGGCGGGTCGCCTGTGAGTCGTTTGTAACCGTCGGTCTGTTGATCGTTGGCGGAGAGATCACGACGACCGGGTATGTTGATATTCAGGGTTTGGCCCGAAAAATCATCAATGAAATCGGTTATACCGAGGCGAAGTACGGTTTCTCATCCAAAGGATGCGCTATCTTAAATGCTATCGGAGCGCAATCACCCGATATCGCTCAGGGAGTCGATACTGGTGGTGCCGGTGACCAGGGTTTGATGTCTGGATATGCCTGCAAGGAGACGGCCGAGTTGATGCCGATGCCGATTATGCTGGCCCATAAACTGACCGCCCAACTGGCCAAAGTTCGCAAAGAAAAGACGCTTGAATATTTGGGACCGGACGGAAAATCGCAGGTAACTATCGAATATGTTGGTGGCATGCCGGCGCGCGTCGATGCTGTGGTCCTCTCGACTCAACATACCGAAGATATTCTGGATGATACGGGTAATCAGATCACCCAGAAATCGCGCGACGAAATTATTGAGCAGGTGGTTAAGCCGATCGTGCCGACCGAGATGTTGGATGACAAGACCAAGTATTACATCAACCCAACCGGTAAATTTGTCATCGGCGGTCCGCAAGCCGATACCGGAATGACTGGACGGAAAATCATCGTCGATACTTACGGTGGGATGGCCTCGCATGGTGGTGGTGCTTTCTCAGGAAAAGACCCCTCCAAGGTTGACCGTTCCGCTTCTTATATGACTCGGTATATCGCCAAGAATATTGTTGCATCCGGCTTGGCTGAGAAATGTAACATTCAGTTGGCTTACGCGATTGGTGTTGCCGAACCGGTTTCGGTTATGGTATTCACCGACCGCACCAACAAGATTGATGAGGAGCGAATCACCGAACTGATCCGTAAACATTTTGATTTGACACCGCGTGGGATAATCGAATCTTTAAACTTGCTTCGTCCGATCTATCGTAAAACCGCCGCTTACGGTCATTTTGGCCGCGAAGATGCCGATTTTACGTGGGAGAGAACTGACAAGGCGGACGATCTGGCCAAAGATGCCTGAGTCGTTTGATTGCTTTAGATAATATAGGAAAGGAATAATTAGGTAATGGTTAGCTACGACGTAAAGAATATAAAGATGGCCCCGGAGGGGAAAAAGCGGATCGAATGGGCTGATGAAAATATGCCGGTTTTGCGTAAAATTAGAGCCCGCTTCATAAAAGAAAAACCACTCAAAGGAACCCGCATTGCCGCATGTCTCCATGTTACGACCGAGACGGCTAATCTGGCCCGGACTCTTAAGGCGGGTGGCGCCAACGTTACGTTGTGTGCTTCCAATCCACTTTCGACTCAGGATGATGTGGCCGCATCGTTGGTCAAAGATTATGGTATATCGGTTTTTGCCATCACCGGCATCAATCACAAAGGGTACTACAAACATATCAATCAATCTTTGGACATCAAGCCGCACATCACGATGGATGATGGAGCCGATCTGGTTTCGACTCTGCATTCACAGCGCAAAGAACTTCTTGAGCATGTCGTGGCCGGGACCGAAGAGACGACGACCGGTGTTATCCGTTTGCGGGCGATGGCCAATGATGGTGCGCTTAAGTTTCCGGTTATCGCCGTCAACGATTCACGGACCAAACATTTCTTTGACAACCGCTACGGAACCGGGCAATCGACTCTCGACGGCATAATCCGAGCGACCAACCAACTGATCGCCGGGACGACCTTTGTCATCGCCGGATACGGTTGGTG
>JAUUYJ010000147.1 GCA_030588275.1 Candidatus Zixiibacteriota bacterium
ATAAATCGGGATTTTCAGGTGGAGCTTGAAAAGTTGGCCGGGCGTAATATCCTGATGTCGGGGTTGTTTGAAATCCCGGCGATCTTAACCGAAGTGGCCGGAGATATCAGCCTCAATGTTGAGCCCAAAGCGGCCGTTTCCAGCCTTATCATTAAAATCGTCAGTAAAATCTCTTCCGCCCAATAATGGCGGTTTAAAATCTCCATCTACGTCCGATTATAATAATAGAAGCTGACTTCAAACTGCTTATGACAAGGACTAAGACATGCCTAATATAACGACCAATACTCCCTATAGCCTGGGTATCCCAGAAATGGATCGACAGCACCAAAAGCTCATCAACATCGCCAACGATCTGTATGATGCCCTGAATAGAAATAAAGGAGCTGAACTTTTGTGCGGCATCCTTGATGAACTAACCGATTACACGGTAAAACATTTCGGCGATGAAGAAAAATTTATGAGGGATCTGGGTTACCCCGATTTGGAAGAGCATAAAAAACAACACGAGGAGTTGACAACGCAGGTGATTGATTTTCATGAAAAGGTAAGCCGGGGGAAATCGAGTGACTTTCAGGGGGTGACCGAAGTAATGTCATTTTTGCAGGATTGGCTGATAGATCATATCGCTGGATCGGATATGAAGTATGCTGATTTCATGGGAGACAACCTCAGTTTGGGATCAGGGTCGGATAAGTCGCTATAGAGTGCGAAGTAAGAGTAATGTAACGGCTCATGTCGTAATATATAATATATTAATATATTATCTAATTTTTCTATTGACAATCATTATCCAAAGTTACTATAATGTATAGGCGCTTGATGTAGGGCCCAAAGCGCCAAACGTAGCTTCTGGCCCGATACCTTGTTGGCTATTGGGCTATTACCTCACATTTATATGTCATGGAGGATTTATTATGAAGAAATTCCTGATTCTCTTGGCCGCTTGTATGATGGTTCTGGCCGGATTTGGCAGTACCTCAGCGGGCGATTGCAATCTTTGTGGAGATGTCACCAATGATGGGAATGTTGACATCTCTGATCTAACTGCGCTTATCAGTTGGATCCAATGGCCTCCGGGCCCAACGCCAGCCTGTCCGGCGATGGGGGATGTCAACGGCGATTGCGGAGTCACCTGGGCTGACATCTATTACTTAATTGACTACATGTTTGAAGGTGGACCGGCTCCCATTTGTGGCTGTATTTAAGCCTCCGACCTAATCCAGTAAAATGGGCGATGGCCAATGCGGCTATCGCCCGTTTGTAACTAAATAAAAACATACAGTTCTTTATCAAGGCGTTTGCCTCATGAAAAAACTAGCTATTCTTTTGGCCGCCTGTATGATGGTCATAGTCGGATTTGGCAGTACTTCGGCGACCGATTGCTCGGTTTGTGGCGACTTGACCGGCGACGGAAATGTTGATATTTCCGATTTGGCCGCTTATGTCGATTGGTTTTACTCCCTCGAAACTCCCAACTCTCCAGCCAGTGCTGACATTGATGGTAAATGCTATGGCGGCCGTCTGAGTGATCTGGATTACATGGTTGCTTATCTGTTTGAAGGCGGCCCAGCCCCTGATTGCGGCTGTAATTAGTCGTCTGTCATAATTTTTTCTTGCGGGTGGCAGGGAAAAACCCTGCCGCCGGTGATGATTCTCCACCAATAGCTCTATTCAAAAAAATCAAAAACAAAATAATTAAAGTTAAAACTTGACAGTTTAATAGCGATCCATTATCTATGGTTTTTAGATAAATGAATATAAAAGTACCCAGAAAAGGGCTAAAAGTATGCCCACTTGGACCATTCCCGACCGGGGACAGGAGGCTTGATGTTTCCTGAATTTCCGGTTCCGGGAGTTTTTTTTGGAAATCCGGCATTTGTATTGGCCACCCAAACTGTTTGGGTGGTCTTTTTTTTGTCCAATTTTAAGGAGGCAGTATGAAGAGACATATGGCCGTTACGCGCGGAGAATTTACCCAAACCAGCCAATTGCGTTCCGATTTACTCAGAGCGGCTCGGGATTGGTTTATTCAAAATTCCTTTCTTGAAATTCAGGTTCCGCATATAACCGGAGCCACCGGTTCGTGCGAGTGGTTTCCCAACGCCATGCCGGTGATGATGTATAACGAGTCGGGTGGCGAGGCGAATATGTTTTTGCGTCAGACCGGCCAGTTATACCTTGAAGCGTTCACCGTCGCCCACAATCGGGTTTACACCATCGGTCCGTCCTTTCGGCAGGAGAAAAAGGTGACCGATCGGCATCTGTGCGAGTTTACCTTAATTGAGTTTGAGTCACGCGACTTTGAATTGGATGGTCTGATGGACAACATCGAAGCCCTACTCAAGGCGATGTATCAGGCGGTGATCCCGATCTATTCCAACCCGAAAATGAGCCAATATATCGAGCAACCGTTTAACCGAATTGCTTACGCCGATGCGGTTGCCGTTCTCAATGGGAGCGGGTTTAACCTTGAAATCGGAGACGATATGGGATCTGCCGAGGAAAAGACCCTGTGTCGCATCCTGGGGAATCAACCGACCTTTGTGACTCACTACCCGTCCGACCCGCGCCCCAAAGAGGGTGGAGTGATTAAGTTTTTCTCGATGAAGCGGGATGGCGAACAAACGCTCTGTTGTGATCTGTTGCTTCCGGATGCTGGCGAATCAGTTGGTGGGGCGGTTCGAGAAGGCGATCCGGTCCTGTGTAAAAAGCAGTTTGACGAATCGTATATGTATGACCACCTGGTTGAGCGGGGTGTTGATCCGAGTCAGTTCGATTGGTATTTTGAAATTCTTGGTCAGTCGGAAGGTCAGTCCTCCGGGTGCGGTATTGGTTTTGAACGGGTGGTGCAGTCGATCATGGCGACCGGTGATGGTGAACTGAGTATCAAATCAACGGTAGAGATACCCCGCTCACCCGATTTCTTAGTTCCGTAACGAAGCAGAGTAAGAGAGATAGCAGAATTGTTGTTTAGGTGGGAGTCGAATCATCTATTGAAGTTTGCTCCCGCCTTGGGCCGTAACGGAGATGGTCTGACAAGTACGGAGAAACGGCCGGGCCGATAGGATGTGCGAGACACGCCCCGGCCCCCGACTATCAGTTGCCGAGGTAGAGTTGATCTGAAAAGGCTGTGGAGACAGACGGGCAACTCCGTTGAGTGCATTGCTTAAAAAAATCTTATTAGAGCCGATAGGTTATGTCAGACTCATTCGTACCATTGTGTTATAGGTCATATGTACAATAAAGTTGTAATGAAGAGTGGCACAATACTCAACCGCACAAAAAAAGGCGGCCAGAAGGTCGCCTTTTTCGGATTATAAAATCAATACCAATTCTATCACCGCATATTACCAACTACTTACCACCGGTCGATCCAGCTGGTGGTGGACTGGTCGGTTGTCCCTGTCCCTGACCCTGACCGGATGGCACTATCTGTACCGGTGGTTGGCCGACGGGAGAGGTGGGGGAGGGAGGGCGACCACTTAACGCACTCTGCGACCAGCGCAGGGCGTTTTGGGCGAAATTCAAACCCTCACGCGCCATTGGATGTTGATCATGATATTCAAGATAGTCGTTTGCAATTATTTCCATCTTTTTGGCTATCTCGATTATCAGTTCCGGTTGCATATCCGCCTGCATTGCTCGTACCTGTGCGAAGTAAAGGGTCAAAAGCGACCGCATCGTGTGCTCTTTGTCATGGTTAAGTTCCCAGGCGTCAAGCAGGAACCCTTCTGACTTTTCTCCGGTGAAAAGGTTCGCCTTTTCAAGTAGGCGAGCCGCTTCTGCCCGGTACTCATCCCCGTTGTCCGGTTCCTCAGCCGCCCTGTTTAAAAATGATTCAGCCTCAGCAGTATAGCGATCAACGAACGCTTTGTCTGCGATGGAATAGTAGGCCATTCCAAGGAATTGATGGAAAAAGACATTGTCAGGATTCTTGTTAGCGAAGCCATGAATGTAAGCCAGTAGTTCATCCAGAATGACATCAGCCTTGGCGGTATCTCCTTTGCGAAGAGCCCGGTCACGTTGGGTTAGTCGGATGCGCCAGTAGGCAGGGATTTTTTCGGCGGCTAAGTCGAGCATCGAATCAGCTTTCAGAGTGTCGCCGGTTTGAGCAACATAGGCATGGTAATCGAGAAGTTTTTCCGGATAAGCCAGAGATATCCCGCTGGCGTTTTCGTTTTGCGCCACCAGAGTGTCGGAAATATTATCGTACTTGTAAACTTCAAAAAAGAGGTGGTCCGATTTGGGGATATCATATTTGAGCTTAACAGTATCGGGAACCATCCGCATCACCAAACCTTCCCTGATCGACCAATCGAGAAGATTCAAAGGGGAGTTGCGGACCTCGCCCGATGCTGATGAAAAATAGATCGGGTATTTCCAATTGTTGGTGATGATGATATCCTCAAGCATAATGGCCGAGACCTTGAGGGTTTTGTTTTCATACAAAGATGGGACCAAAAGGCCGCGCCGACCTCTGACTCGGTCAACATAGAATTCGTCCGGTCGAGCAATTACCTGACCGTTAATTATTGTATCGGTCCAGAGTATCTGGCGGTCATTCATTGTCATCGGAACCCGTTTGAGAACGTGCTCCGGTAAGGCATCAGTCGCGGCCAGCTTATCCAGATATGAGCGATAGTTGATCGACGATTGTGAATCGGGAATCAGGTCGGGAGATTCAATGTTCAATTGATTGTCGGCGAAGTAAACCGAGTCGGCGACACGGGCCAACGAATCGACATCGTACCCTAAGTTGATAATCGAGAGAGAATCGGCATGCTTCATCTGCCAAATGTACCAGTCGGTGTTCAATAGCGAGAAATTGACGACCCGGACATCCCGTCGCATGTTGTAAATTTCCTGAACGCACCAGACCGGGAAGGTGTCGTTGTCACCGGAGGTAAACAGGATGGCATCCTTATCGCAGGAATTAAGAAGGTTGTAAGCATAGTTGTAAGCCATCCGGTTGGTCGAACGATCATTGGCAAAATAGTTGGCCTGAATCGGGATAATTGGAGTCAGAACAAAGATTGCCAGAGCACCATAGATGATCGGGTTGGTATTTGACAGGCCGCTTTTTTTCAATCCGCGACGCAACAGATCGACGAGTCCGGCAAAGCCGAGACCAATCGCCAGGCCAAAAAGCATATAAGCAGGGGTGAAGAAATAATCACGATCTCGCACCTCTTGATAGGCATCACCGGTTAGTTTATTGAAGTGGGTGCCATCGGCAAAGTTCATATACAAAACCAGCCCGGCTGAACCGATGAGGAAAAAGACAATGAAAATCAGCCCCCATTCGGTGTTACGCATCGCCATCATGATAAGCCCCAAAATCCCAATAACCAGAAGGAGCGGGAACAGGTTGGTAGAAGAGTACTGCCCTTTGAAAAATCTCCAGTAACCCATGCGGGCGTGATCGCCAAACTGGTTGGACCAGGCACCCCGACGATTGAACATCCGCTCGGTCATCGACATCGAACCGTACTGCTTACGATCGAGGAAATCGACAAAAGTTTTAAAACTGCGCGATGGTGTATTCTCATCAATAACCGGGTGTTGCGCCGAACGAATTGGGATGTAGGTATGAATCGAAAATCCGATCATTCCGACAACTATCATCAAGAACGACAAGCGCCATAAGCCATCACGAGAATAGAGCCACAAGCCTCCGGAAATCAAGAGCCAGATGCCAATGGCGAACATAAACGGTTTGAAGCCGACCATGACCGAGGACATAGCGGCAAAAGCCAAAAGGATCGGCCAGTAAATTTTGTCTCTCATAATTACCGCCAGAGCGACAAACAGGATACCGGTCATAATCATAAAGATCATGTATCCATTTGCGGTGGACATACTCGAAAGGATAACAATCAATAAAAGTTCGAAGATGAAAAATCCGGCAACCAACATCCAATCCAATTTGGTCGCGTTCCTTCTTATCGAAAAGAAGATCGCGACAACCGGAACAACCAAAAAGACGGTCATATGGGCGCCGATTCCCATAATCGCTATAAACGGAACCAAAAGGAGAAGCCTCTGGCCAATCGGCGAATAACGATGGTCAAACCATTTCAGAGCCAGCCAGAAAATCAACAGGGTCATCAGCATCGACAAACCATAAACCTCAGCCTCAACTGAGTTATTCCAGTTGGTCTGGCTAAAGGTCATAAACAACGCCCCGATAAAACCGCCAGCGTACGCAATATATTTTCCGATTTTTTCGCTGTTTCCGCCCCGATACCAGCTAAAGATCATCCGCGATAAAATCAGGTAGCCAACCATTGAGGCTAAAGCCGAGGAGACGACCGACAGCATATTGATCCGAAAGGCGGGATCGTCACCGGGATAGACAAGGTCGAAAAAGCGCCCCAGGATGACAAACAGGGGTGATCCGGGTGGATGAGGATTTCCCAGAATATGAGCGCAGGCGATAAACTCGCCGCAATCCCAGTAACTGAGGGTTGGGGCGACTGTCATTCGATAAATGATAAACGCGACAATAGCAACTA
>JAUUYJ010000312.1 GCA_030588275.1 Candidatus Zixiibacteriota bacterium
CCTGCGAACCATCCGAAAGAGCCTGCTTCGGACAGGGATGAACTTCGACCATAATTCCGTCCGCACCAGCCGCCAGAGCGGCGGCAACCAGAATGGGAACCAGTTCGCTATCTCCGGCCGGATGCGAGGCATCGACGATAACCGGCAAGCCGGACAGTTTTCGTGCTATCGGGACGGCTAAAATATCGAGGGTAAAGCGGGTCCGTTTCTCAAAGGTCCGAATCCCCCGCTCGCACAATATTACTTTTTCATTCCCACCGCGACGGATGTAATCGGCCGCATGAACCCACTCGTCAATCTCAGCCGCCATCCCCCGCTTTAAGACTATCGGCTTGTCAACCGCACCCAGCGCGGTCAGGAGAGAATAGTTGAACATATTGCGCGAGCCAACCTGAATCAAATCGGTATGATCGGCGACAACATCCAACTGCGAGCGATCCATCAGCTCGGTAACAACCTTCATACCATACTTAGCGGCCGATTCGGCCAAAAATTTCAATCCTACTTTCCCCAAACCCTGAAAAGAATCAGAACGGGTACGCGGTTTGAACGCTCCACCACGCAAATATTTTATACCGTAACCGGATAGAAAACTGGCGGTCTCATCCAACTGCTGGGCCGATTCAACCGAGCATGGCCCGGCCATAATCAAAGGAGTCGTCTCAATCGGGGCAGGGAAAGAATTATCACCCTGGGAATTCCGGCGAACAGTAACCGGTTGACGCACTCCGCCAAACCGATCCAAAGCGGCTCTCAACTCGGTATCAATCTGCCCAAAAATCCGAACCACAATCTTATCCCGTCGAATCAGATCATAATCTATCTGATGAGTTTCCAGAGTCTCCAAAAACTGGCGGTACGAATTGTCTCCGGAGTCAAAACTGTATATCATTTAACATATCCAGACTTAGCGATCCAAAATATTACCTGCTTAAATTGAGAAATTGGGACCGTAATCAGCTCAATTTCATCAATGCAGTTGTGTAATATACGCCATTGCGACCGGAAATCAAGCGATTTACATTTTGTTGATACCTGCCATCACTTGCCTCTTCCGCAAAAATTCCTTACATAAGCATGCAATACTATGCATACAAAATCAGCGCCAACTCTCCATCATTAGATTATAAAACGGCAAAAATTGAACATTCTTAATATTTTTAAACCATGTCAGACAAAGAAATCAGATCTCAAAAAATTGTAACTCTTCAGAAAGTTGCCCTCTTTTTTTTCTAACCGGTTTTCAATTATTTAGTTAGACAATACAATCTACGATTCGTAATATACACTCACAACCCGATATGACCAATTGTAGATTTTAAATCTGTGATCCGGCTATCTGTTTAAATATTAGCCGATTACAGAATAATTCAGGCATAACATTTGCAGTATTGACGCTTGGAGAGTCAGGATTCTGACCCAAATTGGCCTTTTGACCCTCCAAAGGTGTTATAGATAACCAGACTGCATTTAGTCTAAACTGACAAGAGAACCTGAAAAGCATCAGGAATGAAATAAGTAATTGGGAGACACATCATGCGCAAACCGAGAATACTCTTAATCGCTTTATTTGGCCTAACCCTGTTGGCTGGCTCGGCGACCGCCTCTTTCGGGCCCAGCCCACTCATTAATCATTCCTATGATGACAATATGGATGACGGGACGATTCTCAGCACCAGCGTCAATATTACCGTCGTCGATCAGATCGGTGACAACGATGGGTATGGCTACGGTCACAGCCTTGTCGGAGATGGGGCCGATCTGCCCTTTACCGACGATCCGTTTACCGGCGGAGGATGGAATTTTGACAATCGTTCGGCCTCCGAACTGGCCGCCACCAACGGTGCTCAGGCGACCGACTTAGAAGATAGCTTCGATGCCACCTTCCATCACACTTTCGACATCAGCCAATTCTCTTCACTCACCAGCGCCCTGTTCACGATTGATATTTCCGGCCTGCAACAAAATGTCTTTGGCGAAAATAGCTTCCTCTTTTTTGAGGGGATGGAAATTCTGGCCTTTAATACCATCAACCAGGGTGCCTGGGGTTCCGGCCTGCTCACTTACAGCGTCGATCTGGCAATGTTGAGCGATGGTATCTTTGATGTCTATCTGGATAACTTCCACAACGAATTAGGTGACGATCATATCGCCGTCGATTTCACCTCTCTTACAGTAAACGGCCTGTCAACTTCAACCATTCCGGAACCAGCAACGATGCTTCTGTTCGGATTTGGTCTGGCCGGTTCGGCAGTTATCAGACGTTTTCGCAAATAAAAATTAAAAGAAAACCCCACTTCTCCGTAAAACCGTCTCTGATTTTAGAGGCGGTTTTTTTATAGATACAATTGGTGAAAACGGGTAAGTGAGGAAATAGAAAAACTACTTTATAAGTTTTGCTCCCAGATCAAACGCCTCTTTCATCACCTCGGCATTATCCCGGACCGTCCCCTTCGCAAATCCATCGTAAGCATAAGTGACCATCCCGGTCGTCTTGATGTTGGCCCAAACATAAAAGCCACCAATGACGCGCCGCGCATATTCATACTGCACTCGCCCACCACCGACAAGAACGATTGCGCCGCTTCGTTCCTTGATAATGCGAGGAATAAATTTTTCCGGGCCATCCGGATTAAGCGTCCGAAAACAGTTACAGCGGTCAATAAACAGTTTTGTCTGAGCCGAAACAGTATCAAAGTAGATCGGCGATCCGATAATGATGGCATCACACTCATCAAATTTTTTATACAGCTCGTCCATCCCGTCACGAAAAAAACAGTAGCTATCCTCAGGCGATTCCCCGCAGGCTTGACAAGGCATAATCTGAAGTTCGTTTAAGCGAATCATCTCCGCCTCAACGTCCGAACCGACCGATTGGGCCCCCCGTAATATCTCAG
>JAUUYJ010000319.1 GCA_030588275.1 Candidatus Zixiibacteriota bacterium
AGCAAAGCGTTGATGTATCTGGGCGGCACCAATATTGATTATAGCGACGAAATCCTTTCGGGAGGATTCAAATTTTCCAATCCGAATTCGACCCGCAGCTGCGGTTGCGGAACGTCCTTTTCGGTCTGAGCAGTTAGGGAGGGACAATGGAAATATTAGATTTAGCCGTTTTCATCGAAAATGGCATGGTTACCGAAACAGCTTTTTTTGAGCAAGTTGATGGTCACGATTGGTCGCAGTATCAAGATCGTCGTGTTCTCGTCAAGGGATGTGGGACGACAATCGTCCCCCCGTGGGCCTTCATGGTCGTAGCATCTCGCTTGGCATCGGTCGCCAAAGTTGTTCGGTACGGCAATGAACATTCCTCCGTATCAGTTTTCAGACAATCCTGGCTGGAAAAGAAAAAACCGGCAGATGAGGAAGATAAAGCCAATGTCAAGTGATGCCGACAGCTTGAAAATGTCACCCACCGAAGGGCACCATTTGTGTTGGTCCTGTCGCGAAGAGGTTGGCGAGGGTCCCTTTTGCCATAGCTGTGTAAAGATTCAAAAGCTGGGGCAGGGGCAGGATGAAAATTATTTTTCCATTTTTGGCCTTGATCTGAGCTACGATATTGATCTTAACCGATTAAGGCAAAAACTGCACGAGCTTTCCAAAAAACTCCACCCCGATTTTTATTCGACCGCATCAGAGATCGAAAAAACTTATGCACGGGATAACAGCGCTCTGATCAATAAAGGGTTTGCCACTCTGTCTGACCCGATCAAACGGGCCGACTATTTATTAGGACTCACGCAGGGGAATATCGCCAGCAACCCAAAACCGCCTCAGGAGCTGTTCGAGGAGATTTTGGAAGCGGGTGAACTTCTGATGGATCAGATCGACCCGGAATCACCGGAGCTGAAAACGCTTGTGACGATTGACCAAAAATTTAATGCGTACAACGATAACCTGCTGGCCACATTGTCGGAGCTGTTTGAGAATTTTCGTGAGAGTGACGAAAAACAGCGAACGGCGCTTGCAACCTGTCTGGACAACATTAAATATTTGCGGACGATCACCAAGCGGATCAGAGCCAAGTTGGACGAGGTCACCTGATGGCTACCGAAAAGAAAAAAGTCAACTCGAAACATATTGCCATCGGAATTGATCTCGGGACGACCAATTCGCTCGGTGCCATCGTCATTGATGGACAACCGGTGACGTTTGGAAGGAAAAACGGGTCGATTATCCCATCGGTTATCGGTTTTGATGCCGACCAGCTTTTCATTGGACAGTCCGCCCTGGATCGCCTGGTTGAGAACCCGGACAAAACCGTTTATTCGGTTAAGCGTCTCATGGGAAAATCAGCCAAAGATTTGGAAGCAGATCGACAACGGTTGCCGTTTGCTCTGGCGGCTGACAGTCGTGGTTTGGCGGCGGTAAAAATTGAGGGTAGGGTCATATCTCCGGTGGAACTTTCGGCGGTCATATTATCGGAGATAAAAAAGCAGGCGGAACAGTTTTTGGGCAAAGAAGTGAGCCGAGCGGTCATTACCGTACCGGCCTACTTTGATGATGCCCAGAGGCAAGCAACCCGTGATGCCGGAAAAATTGCCGGTCTGGAAGTCCTGCGCATCATCAACGAGCCGACCGCCGCATCTCTGGCCTACGGGCTGGACCAGAAGGATCGCGGCAACGTCGTCGTTTATGACCTCGGTGGTGGCACCTTTGATATTTCAATTTTGCGACTTCAGGGTGGTATCTTTGAAGTTTTATCGACCGCCGGCGATACCAATCTGGGTGGTGATGATTTTGACCATGCCATTGGAGATTTTATTCTGGGAAAAATCGGAGTTCATTCAGACACGATAGAATTAGACCCCAAATTCAAAGCGGTCTTGAAACAGAAGGCACAATCGGCAAAAGTTAAACTTTCATCCGACGAAAAAACAGAGATAACAATCGATTACAACGGCCAGTCGCATTCGATCAGCCTGACCCGCTCGCAGTTTGAAGAGATGATCGAGCCGATGGTTAAAAAGACAACCGACCTATGCCAACGAGCCTTAAGGGATGCAAAGTTAAAACTTGATGAAATCGACGACTTGATCTTAGTCGGTGGATCAACCCGGATTCCAATCGTTCGTACTGAAGTTGAGAAATTATTTGATCGCACCAGTCATTCCGATTTGGGACCGGATAAGGTAGTCGCCTTAGGCGCGGCGATCCAGGCTGATATTCTAACCGGTGGGCGGGATGATCTTCTGCTTCTCGACATCGCCCCCCTTTCTATCGGACTGGAAACGATTGGCGGGATCATGAATGTTCTGCTTCCCAGAAACAGCAAAATCCCTAATATCGCCAACGAGCTTTTCACGACCTCGATAGATGGCCAAACTGTGGTCGCCATCCGGCTCTATCAAGGTGAGCGGGAATTAGTGGCTGACAATCGGATGCTCGGTAGTTTTGATCTGAGCGGGATTGATCCGCAACCAGCCGGTGCGCCTCGAATTGAAGTCAGTTTCACACTCGATGCCGATGGAATATTAAAAGCCTCGGCCCGTGATACCAAGACTGACAAAAGCCAGGAATTAACCGTCCGCCCTTCCTACGGTCTCAACCGTGAAGAGGTTGACCAGATGGTGCGTGAATCATTTATCCATGCGAGAGCCGATATCGACCAACGTCTGTTTATCGAACTGTCTCAGGAATCAGAACGAGTTATCGCCGCGACGCTAAAAACGTTTGAAAATTATTCCGATTATCGCTCCGGCGAAAAGGAAGATATTGAAGATGC
>JAUUYJ010000339.1 GCA_030588275.1 Candidatus Zixiibacteriota bacterium
CAGCGGCTGAAACCTCAAAACGATAGCCGGTCTGATGATCGTGGTACGGATCAAGCCTGACGACAATGTTATCAGATTCTGCCCATCGGTCGCGCCGGACCAATTGCGCTTTGATTTTATCCGGTTCACTATCATAATTCCAAAAAGCGATATATATAGCGTCATCATTATAAACGATCGAAACTAAGGTCGATTCGGTAGCTGGAATTCCCTCATCCGGCTCTAATTGAGTAAAATCTCTGGCAAAAAATATCTTGCTACTTTTCCACATCTCATCGTCGAGATTGCCGTCGATTTTTGGAGTTTCAGGATTTATCCGGACCGCTTTAAGCTCCGGTACCGGTTTGGATGTTGTTGGCTTCTCCTGTGAGTGAGATAAGCCAGAAAGAAAAAGGGTTGACAGAATCAGAAACAAAAGGGAGGCCTTGGTTACCCGCATGCTCCACTCTCCTCATTTAAAAACCGGCATCGCCGGAATTATCTGTTTTGATTCAATCAGGTATAAGATGGCCGTTAACCTGAAAAGGTTGGATTTGAAAAGGGAATTAATTTTATATTCTGCAGATAGGCACTATCTGTAGTGTTCAAAACCTCAGCAACGGATAAGGCTATCTGCTATTGCCCGCATGTAGGATCGGGACCATTTTTGAATACAAAATTGATCATATAAACGGCGTCGGCGACATTGGAGAGTCCATCTCCATTGGCGTCACCCGTTTCTATTTGGTCGGGCGCAGGACCGTTGTTGAATACGTAATTTATCAGAAAGACCGCGTCACCGACATTAGGAATACCATCCCCATTGGCGTCGCCGCAGTTATAATAAACAACCCGGACATAACCATTATCAAAAGAAACGGCATTTGTGTCATAATATGATGTAATTGATATATCTTCGACAAACCATTCACCAAACTCCTCGGTCGTCTCAACCGAATCGATGCAAACCGGTCCATCCCATTCTATACAGCTGTACCAAGTTGTGTCGTATTCGTATTCGACAACTAATCCGATGTTATCTCCATATGGATCGGAAAAACCGGTGAAACCAGGATTTTCAATAATCTGCAAAACTGTTATAGAATCTGGGTCCGAATTGGGAAAGCTATCATACACTTTCATATTCAGAGTAAACAATAATCCGCCGGTTTGAGGAGCTAATGCCGGGGCAGTAGGGTGAGGTTTCGAAGCCAATATTCGAAGGTAATGATTTGAAGAGGGCGGATAATAGCCAATATTAAAACCAGATAAGATGGTACCGGTAGTGTCTATGGCAGTCGTGTCATCAATGCAAAACTCAACCTGATCAGATCTGCTCATTATTATTGTCAACTCAAATGCGGCCACTGAGTCGAGGGGATTATCCAGATAAACGCCGACTGTCACCATAGAGTCGCCAGCCCAGGCGGTTGTACTGTCAATTCTCAGGCCTAATTCCAATTGGGCGACAGTGTTCTGAGCCATCAGGCAAAGGATTAAAATTGAAAAGAGGGAAATAATAGCTCGGGGCGAAAAAGATTTGTGATTAAAAGGCATAACTCATCCTTTCGTGTGAGGATAACTGATTAATTTGTCGGTCAGCAATACCTTTAGAGAATTAGATCATATATCGTAGCACTATCCTGATAGGTAAATGTAAGTTGTTACCCTACATATATATCAAGGATTGGTGTATTTGTCAAGCGATAAACTGAAAACGTCCTTTGCTTCTCATGTAAGACTAAGGACACAGTGGGGCGGCACCGCCTTTGAAAACGAAACTAATCATATAAACGGCGTCGCCAACGCTGGGCCAGCCGTCACCATTGGCATCTCCAGCCGATATCGGATCGGGAAATTCCCCACCATTAAATATAAAATTTATCAGGAAAACGGCATCACCGATGTCGGGCGAACCATCGCTATTGGCATCACCGCATACGTAAGTGGTTATATTAACCAATTGAGCCACCGATGTGTAGGGATCGGAGACGACAACTGAAAAATCAACCTCTCCGGCAACATCCGGTGTGGTTCCGACGAGTGAGTCATTTTGGATTGTTAGCCAACCGGGTAAATTTTCATAAGTTATCTGAATCTCCGAATCATCCGGATCGAAATAATCGGGATAGAAAGATACCGGGTGATTGCAACTATAAATAAGTGAATCAACCGACAGTATTTGGGGTGGTTGATTAATGCTAAAACTGTGTGCCCCGTCGCCACCGATATACGGATGCGTTTCCACGCGCCCCGACTGGTCAGCCGCTTTTATATAATATCGCACATTGGTTCCCAATGGCTGAGATGGTATCAATCCATAAAATGAATCGGCTACCGCAGTCGCAAAAAGTGGGGTTGATTGAAACTGGTTCTTACCTCGATAATAAATTTTGAGAGAATCGGAGATCAATTCTGTTCCGGAATAAGGGTGGATTTTAACCGAAACAAGATAATCGTTTAGACTATCAC
>JAUUYJ010000259.1 GCA_030588275.1 Candidatus Zixiibacteriota bacterium
GCGCCGATAGCTCTTCGTAGAGAGCCAATGATTGAGGAGCATTACCGATCTTTTGCCTGACCTCCGAACGGGTCGGGTCCTCTTGACCATCAATGAATACCTGCCCACTATCGGGAGATAAAACGCCAACGATGATATTTATGGCGGTTGATTTGCCAGCTCCGTTGGGACCTAACAAACCAAACAGTTCCCCTTTGGAAATCTCAAAAGAGATCCCGGCAAGTGCCTGAATTTCACCGTAAGATTTGTGAAGATCTATAACATTTATCATTGTATCCTCGCACCCTCGCACCCTCTCGCCTTCGCACTCTCATTAATTATCAACAATATATTCTGCCAGCACATAGAATTAGAATACGACAGTCAACCGCTGAGGTTGCAAACCGACACGGCATAATACCGATCGCTCAATCTTGACATAAGATGTCAGTCAATATACATTCAGAGAAATCAAAACTCAACCGACCGAACAGGATTTTATATGGCCTCCGTAACTAACAAAATTGTAATGATAACTGGTGCATCAGCCGGAATCGGACAGGCCTGCGCCGAAATTTTTGCCCGCGCCGGAGCCAAACTTATCCTCTGCGCCCGGCGGGAAGATGCGCTGGCACAATTAGCCTATGAGTTGAAAGACAAACATGACTGCCATACCTATCCGTTAATTCTTGACGTTCGTGATAAAGAGATGGTGGCCGAAAAAATTGCCGGTCTTCCTGACGACTGGAGGGATATAGATATTTTGATCAACAACGCCGGTCTCAGTCGTGGTTTGAATAAACTGCACGAGGGGGATATTCAAGACTGGGAAGAGATGATCGACACCAACGTCAAAGGGCTTTTGTATATTAGCCGAGCCATCATCCCCGGTATGGTCGAGCGGAAATCAGGAGACGTTGTTAATATCAGCTCCATCGCCGGACACGAAGTTTATCCGGGGGGCAATGTTTACTGTGCCACCAAGCATGCGGTCGATGCGTTAACCAAAGGGATGCAGATCGATTTGGTAGAGTCACCGGTGCGGGTCATGTCAGTCGATCCTGGTCTGGTTGAAACCGAATTTTCCGTTGTCCGCTTCAGAGGGGATGAAAAAAGGGCCGGAAAAGTATATCAGGGATTGACCGCATTATCTGGAGCCGATGTTGCCGAGGCAGTTCTGTTTTGTGTGACGAGGCCGCCTCATGTGAATATAAATCAACTTCGCATCATGCCAACCGACCAGGCCTCAGCGACTGTCACCAATCGGAAATGAAATTTCTCTCAGCTTAGCTAATGACTAATTGAAAAGGGGCGATGCCCCCCGATGGCGGCGACGTCCCTAGTATTTTTTGAGTGGAGGTGGTTTGTAGCCAAACAGTTTTCGCGTATTCAAATAGGTCTGCACCATACCGTTTTTGATCGCATCTCCCATTGTTGACTGACCGTACGGCGTAGGATTCAACCCCATCCGTCGCAGTTTGGCGTTGAATCGATACAACCGATCACGCCGATACACTTCATCGCAATAGTAGGTGATGCTAAATGAAACCGAAATATCATCCTCCACCTTGACCCAATGCGGAGCCGATACCGGAATGTAAGCACCATCCCCCGGTCCCATCCGGTATTTATAAACCTTCTCTTCATACTTTTCCAAATATTCCAGCTTGGCATCGGCCGCACCACCGGAATAATATTTTTCCAACTCCGCTTCGCTAATGATCGAGCGATCGGCGGCATCAAAGATGTGGATTACTTTGGGGCCCCGAATTTGAAGTAAAAAATTATGCTCAGGGTCAAGATGATAAGGAGCGATTGACCCCGGCGAAGTTATAAATACCCAACCTTGATACCGATTGACCCCGGTCGTTTTTCCCTTCATCAGAGGTTGCACCTCCGCCAAACATTCATTCAGAAGCTGATTGTATTCCGGGTCCAGTTCGACATTTTTTAAAACCATCCAGGATTTGCATGCTCCTATCTGCTCAATCGTCTCCTCGGCGGTCAATCCGGTTGGGTCGGTCTTGAGCCGATCTTCGTTCACTCCCACCCGTCCGGTATAAAAATCAACTTTATGCGCCGGCATTGTCTTACACAATTCCAACAGGCGGGGTAGTTCAAAAAGGGGATGCTCCGACAAATTATGCTTTACCGCAAACGGCAATTTCGGATAAGTCTCGGCAAACTCGGTCTTGTCGAACAGTAAATGTTTTTTCATTGCTCCCTGCCAGCTATATAAAGAAAAAATAATTGGAAACGGTTCTCCGATGCCTACTATATACGCAATTATCGGTTCTTATTTGTCATCATCTATCTAAAAAGTCCATTATTTGCGCAATTGATTTCGCTCCAACTTAATAGCCCCAGAGGCAGAGAAAACGGTTTACATCGCCGGTCCAAGCCATTAAATTGACTGGCTGTAATATAAGGAATAGGCGAATGAAATTTGATCAGCTAAAAGAAAACTTCTCCTGGGTTAATCTTGAACTGAATGTTCTAAAATTTTGGGAAGAAGAGAAGATTTTTGAAAAATCGTTAGACGCGGCCAAAGGGAGCGAACCGTTCATCTTTTTTGAAGGTCCTCCTACCGCCAACGGTCGTCCCGGCATTCATCATATCGGTGGTCGGACCATCAAGGATATGGTCTGTCGTTTCAAAACGATGAAAGGTTTCCGAGTCAACCGCAAAGCTGGCTGGGATACACACGGTCTGCCGGTCGAGGTTGAAGTTGAAAAAAAACTCGACCTCAAAGAGAAAAAGGATGTCCTGAAATATGGGGTCGCCGAATTTAACCAAAAATGCCGCGAATCGGTCTTTACCTATAAGGACCAATGGGACAATATCACCCGCCGGATCGGCTATTGGCTCGACCTTGACGATGCTTACATCACACTTGAAAACGATTATATCGAATCGGTCTGGCATATCCTGGCCAACTTTTTCGACCGCGATCTGATTTACAAAGGACACAAAACTGTCCCGTTCTGCCCCCGATGCGAAACAACGCTGTCATCACACGAAGTATCGCAGGCCTATGAAGATGTCAGCGACCCGTCGGTTTATTGCCGGATGAAATCGTGTGAGGGTGATTATTCTTATCTGGTCTGGACAACCACCCCCTGGACCCTGCCATCGAACGCCGCTATCTGTCTCCATCCCGACGTCGATTACGTCCGGGTTAAGTTTCAAGATGAAGAGCTGGTCTTAGCCGAAGCGTTGGCGACCAAACTTCTTGGTGAAGAATTCGAGATTCTGGAAACCAAAAAAGGCTCAGAATTCGCCGGGAAAAAATACCAACCGCTTTTCGATACATTTGAATCTGAAAAAGATAACGCCTTCTTTGCCATCACCGCCGATTTCGTAACCACCGAAGATGGTACCGGCATTGTCCATATCGCTCCCGGATTCGGTGCGGACGATTATCAGGCGGGCAAAAAGCATAACCTCCCGGTCCTGCAAGCAATCCACCCGAACGGCCATTTCAAAGATGATACCGGATGGCTGGCCGGGAAATATATCAAAGATGCCGATCCGGAGATCGTCGCCGACCTTGATAAACGGGGGCTTCTGTTTAAAAGTGAAATCTATAGTCACAGCTACCCGTTCTGCTGGCGTTGCCACTCCCCATTGATCTACATCGCGCGCGAATCATGGTACATCAAGACAACGCAGTTCAAAGAGAAACTTCTGGAGTACAACAAGCAGATCAACTGGTACCCACCTGAAATCGGAACCGGACGGTTTGGCGAATGGCTCGAAAACAATATCGACTGGGCCATTTCACGCGAACGATTCTGGGGTACGCCGTTGCCAATCTGGGTCTGCGATGAATGCGACCACAGACGGGCGGTCGGGTCGGTCGAACAACTGTACGCCGAAGGGATCGACGTTCCTGAAAATATCGACCTGCACAAACCACATATCGATAACGTCGA
>JAUUYJ010000075.1 GCA_030588275.1 Candidatus Zixiibacteriota bacterium
GCTGGTTGGTGGGCCGAGACGATCATGCGAAGGACCAATTTTCCAAACTGGCAACGATGCGGTCAACCTCTGCGTCGGTTAAGCAGGGATAGGTCGGAAGGGATAGGATTGTTCTGGCCGCTTTTTCCGCATTTGGAAACAAAGCCGCATCAATACGAAGATAATTGTGCAAAAGTTCCCGACTCTCAAGCGGGATGATCGAATCAATTCCGTCTGTGGCTAAGTGGTTCTGCAGATCAATCAATTTTGGTTCATCCGGTAGATTGATCAGGTATCGAAAATTGTTGCATCGACCTGATTGTGTAAATTGATTTTGAAAATGGGCCTGTCCGATAGCATCATTATACCGCCCGGCGATCTCCTTGCGACGAATCAGAAATTTATCCAGCTTGTCAAACTGAGCCAACGAAACGGCGGAGTTGATATCGGATAGCATAAAGTTGAACCGAGGTTGGAACTGCTCCGGGTTATCAAAATTGATATAATCGCGGAGGTGATCCAAATGTTTTCTGCTTTTGGCCACGACCGCGCCACCGTACCCACCGGTTAGCAATTTGGTCGCATAAAAAGAAAATACCGACATCGCCCCTTTTGAGCCGATCGGTTGGCCGTCTGAAAAACAGGAACCGAGCGCCTGCGCGCAGTCTTCGATAACCGGCAGACCGAACCGGATAATTTCATCCAGCTCACAAGGGATTCCATAACTATGAACGGCAATAATTGCTTTAGTGCGAGTCGTTATATGCTTTTTGATATTCTCTGATGTTATGGACAGATTGTCTCGATCAATATCAACCAAAATTGGCGTGGCATTAATCATTAAGATCGCATTCAACAAGGCGGTGCAGACGTAGGTGGGAAGAATAATCTCGTCGCCGGATTTGATTCCCAGCGTGTGGAGGGCCAGATAAATGCCAGCCGTACCGTTGGAACAAAGAACCGCACTATTCGGAAAGGCTACGCCCTCTTTTTCTTCCCCATCATTCTGTTGCAGTTCATGCTGAAAAACAGATTGTGTGAGTTTGCTTTCCAAACGAGCTCCTATATCACCATAGGCGACCCAGCCTGATTTGACCGCATCGTATGCGGCCAGAGCATCATGGTCATCCAGGCATGGTTTGTTATGCGCTATCTTGCTCTGGATAAGGCTACTCTTTTTTGTGGACTGTTTGGCGGTTTGCATATTTGTCTGTTTCGTACCGGGTGAATTATGATTATTCAAGCGCACCCAAATTGATCGGGCTGTTTTTTTCGATTTTCTTTTTGGCCCGCCGTCCGAGAAGGTACTCAATATTTTTTGGTTCAATCGCCGAGTCGGCGTCGCTTCTTTTGAAACATACCTTATCGATAGTTATTCTTTCACCCGGATTAATGATTTGATCAGCGACGATTTTGCGGCGACAGCTATGGCGCATCTTTTCCTCTTTAGCGGTTGGTCCGAAGGCTCCGGTTCCAATCGCTTCTTCGATAATTCGGATATCTCTGATGTACTGCTTCAATTCATCCGCATCGGTAGAGAACCAATGATCCGGGCCGGGACCGTTTTTATCCAGAGTAAAATGTTTTTCGATGATGGTCGCTCCAAAACAGACCGCACCGACTGCGGCGGCGGAACCGATGGTATGATCGGAAAACCCAACCGGAACGTTAAACGCCTCCCGTATGATTGGGATTTTTTTAAGATTGACCTGGTCCGGGTCGGTCGGATAGGACGATACGCAGTGCAAAACAGATAGATCATTATTGCCGGTTGCTCGAACGGTGCGGACGGCATCTTCAATCTCGTACCCATACGCCATACCGCTCGAAATAATCATCGGTATCCCGCGCGAAGCATAATCCCTGATCAACTCCAGGTTTGTCAGATCATCGGAGCCGACTTTCAGGAAGGGAAGTTTGGTCAACGATAAGAGAAATTCCAAATCGGAACGATTTTGAGCCGTCGAGCAAAAAGTTATCCCAACCTGTCGGCAATAATCAATGATCTCCTGCCATTGGTCCGGGGCGAACTGATACCTCAAGAACATCTTCAGCATCGACTCGGTGACCTGTTGGCCCTGCGACCGATAGGTGTAGGTCTGTTTGGGGTCGGAGACGAACTCTTCCGCTTTGAAGGTTTGAAATTTGATGCAATCGGCCCCGCAGTGGCGTGCTGTATCAATCATCTGTCGGGCCAAAGCGATATCGCCGTTATGATTTATTCCGGCTTCGGCGATGATAAAAACTTTGTTCTTCATTTTTTTACTCCGACAACGATCCATTCCGAGTAATGGTAGCGGTGGTCGCAACTGTCGTACATCGTTTCGGTACTGTGCTTATTGATGAACTTGATGTCGAGGAAATCAAAAATTTCATCCAAATCTTCACGGGTGGAAAAATGAGCGATCCCGGTATCTTTAAAGCTCCCGGATTGAAAACCGGTGAAGCTGTTTTTTTCAATTTTGGTTGCGAAATTCTCATCCCGGTTGGCTCGGACACAATCGGGGTGGTCGTCACGATAGATAAACGAGATAACCATCCCGCCCGGTTTCAAAACCCGGTTAGCTTCCTGCCAGTTGGTTTTGATCTCCTCAAGAGTTCCACAATAGGTTGATTCCCGATCAACGATGATATCAAAACTCTGGTCCTCAAACGGCAAGTCGCCAAAGTCGGCCCTCTTGAGGGTTGGCGAAAAACCATGCTTATCCAGTTGCTCAGCCGCTATGGCGCAGGCGCTATCAGATCCATCAATACCATAAACGTCAAAACCTTCGCGACAAAAAAACCACAGGTTGTTTCCGGCTCCGCACCCGATTTCCAAAACTTTGGTTTCCTGACGGGAACTGCTGGCGTTTTTTAAAAATTTGAGGGCCTGAAAAAAAGTCGGCACCAGCTCGCCGTATGGATAGCGATTGATATGGGCATTTTGTGAGTAAATTTTCTCTTCCCATGCTTGATCAATTTGCCCTGTCTTCATGTACTGTCCCTCATTTCCATTTAGAAAAAGATTCCCGATTATCCGGGCCATGTCAACAAAAAGTGGGCGTGCGGTGGTTGAACTACTGTCACGGCAACAGCTAATTTTCCAACAGCAGATCGACAAACTGTCGGGCGGTCTTTGCCCAACTAAACAGCTTCGCCTGCTGTAGGCCGCTTTCGATAAATTGTTGGCGCAGGCTTTCGTCAGTTAGCATCCGGTTAATTTTCTCGGCGATATCTCCGACGTTATGCGGGTCGCAGTATAATGCCGCCGGACCACAGACTTCTCGGATAGGTGGAATGTCGGATGCGATGACCGGGCATCCGCAGGCAATCGCTTCCAAAGGTGGCAGGCCAAACCCTTCGTAGAGCGAGGGGTAAATAAAACAGGCGGCATGCTCGTAGAGGGAACGAAGTTGATTGTCAGAAACGTGATCCATATAGGTAACGTTACTTTCCAATTTTTTGCTTTGCGCTCCAAATACTTTTTGATTTGTGCCGCCAACAATCACGACGTCAAATTCAATTTTTTCTAGTTTTTCCAAAGCCAGAATAATTGACTGAAAGTTTTTGCGTGGGCTGAGACTGCTCACGGCTAAAAGAAACGGCCTTTTTTTTAGTCCATTTTTGACGATCAGGTCATCCTGTGGGGCGGTTCGGTAGATATGCTCATGACCATGATAGATGGCGGTGATTTTCTCTGGTGATATATTTAGATAACGGCTGATATCTTTTTTGGAAAATTCGGAAACGGTTAAAATGCGTGTGACGATCTGTCCCAAGCCATATTGAATCATGCGATACCATAAACAAAAAGCAAAGGAGAAGGAATCGGGGACGGCAAAGACGGCGGCATCATGGATCGTAACGATCTGATCCCGACGGCACAGCGGACCGATATTACACAGGCTGATCAATGTCCCGCCACGCGAATGCCAGGGGAGTTCAAACTGCTCCCATATCTGGCCGGATAATCGGCCAACTTGCCTAATCTCGATACTGCTCACTTCCAGCTTATGAATGATATCTTTGGGGGCTAGGATGGTAAACGATATGTTATTAAACTTCTGCGGTTCAGCTTTAATCAGGCTGTCCAATGCCAGCATCAGTTCGATCGCATACCTTTGAACGCCAGTCAGAGTTTGCGTCAAAAACCGGCCATTGATATAGAATTTTCTTACCGGTCTATTTTTCAAAATCGCTTTACCGTGCAATAAAATATTGCGAAGCGGACCACAATAGCCAGAATCATCCTGATAAATCCTGATCAATGCGCCGTTTGTTTCGTTGAAGATTGCCAAGCAGTCCGGTACTGCCTAACTCCAGCAGTAATAAAACAAGAATTTTGACAATCATCCCATAAGTAAAAAAGACGGCGAAGTTGCCGGAAAGCAAAACGGTCAGATAAGGAACCAAAACGACAATGGTGACAATAGACCGAAACGGATGGCGATAAATGATTGAGTAATGCAAATAGTATAGAATGATAAAAAAGAACAGACCGGCGGCAAATTGGATTATCAGGGCGATGGCAAGCGGAAAACTGGCGATCAAAATAGCCGGGTAGGTCATGGTGTAGAGGTAGCCCCGCTCGATGATCGGGAAGGCGATATCCGGGCCGAGAACTTTTATCATCAGGTATTGCATCCCGACTTCCGAAGATGGAACGGAGGCAGGCTCAAACAGATTTTGTAACTCGATCTGAAATTGATCCGGACTGTACAGATCATAATTGTTTACACCATAATCGACCGCCCACCACATCTCACCCTCAAAAGCAAAGACCCGGTTAATAAAATAATTCAGGGCGATTTCGCTATCTCCCATAACGAAGTAATAGCTCCCCAAAGCGAACGAACCAAGAACCAAAATGATGACAATCATGGTGACAACGTAGCGGGTCTTGAACAGATCTAATTTCGGATTTTTGTAAAAACGCCGGGCATAAATGGGGGCAAAGTACGGAATCAAAAGAAGCAAAAAAGCCGAAAATTTGTTTCCAATCAGAATGGTAAAGAGGAGGTAAACTCCTAAAAGGAATCCATTGATCGAAAGCGGTCCGATTTTTTTTCCCTCTTTGCGAAAATATCCCAGGGCAAAAGCGAGGATGAAGCTATGGACGATTAGAACCTTTTCAAGAGGATTAGCCTGCAGGAAAAAGGCGTGTCGGTGCAGACCGTTCAAAAGAGGAATCCCCTCGGTGGCAAAAGAGTAACTAATATAAAGGATCACCGATGCGATGATGGCATAGCCGATCAGTTTTAAATTTTTTAAGCGAACCGTTTCGTCGGAGAATGTATAATCGGTTCGGGCCAATTTCCTCGGGCCGACAATTGAGGCGATCGCCAGAAAGCCACAATTGAAAACGATATAGAACAGCGCTAAGCGCAAAGTGGCATAGGTTGGGACGGTCGTCCGAAAAAGTTCAATGTTGTAGATTCCGGTGTCGTTATAAAAACAGGAGATCAGCGCCCAACTCTGCACAAAAGTCAAAAAGGCAAAATAGACAAAATAAGCTTTGTGCCGTTTTAGAATATACAGGCTGAAAATAACATAGATCAGAATGGCACAACCGTTAAGCAATATCACTGGATAAAACCTTCAAAAAAGCTTTTTGTAACCGCTCAATGTTTTCCCGGCTGATAACATAACTGCTAAAGTTGGGGTCGCTCCAGAGCGCTTCGTACGAACAATTTCCAAGGTGATCCATAAAATCGCAATCGGCCTGATAATCTCTTTTGAAACCGTTTAGCAAACTCCAAACGAGGTCGCGCAGTTCGGTCAGGTCGGTGCAGAGGTGAACCGAAGACAGGCCGGAAAAATACATTTCGGTAAACGTAATGGCCGGGATTCCCAACAGCCCGGCCTCATAAGCGGTCGTTCCTGAAACGGTGAAGATGATTGATGCTCTGGAATAAATATCAAAAGTCGAAACATTATGACTAACCAATCGGACATTTGGAATACGGCGAAGCTGTTTGAAAAAGTCGAGCTTCTTGATACCCAAAAAGTTGGGATGTTCCTTGATAACCAGGGTAGTATCAAAAGGGAGGGCGCGCCTGATATCTTTGATCAGTTTCAACTGATCGCTAAAGTACGAACCGAGAACATCAATCGACGATTCTGGCTGGACATGAAGACCGTAGAATGCGATCCGCCCTTTGATCTCATCCAGCTTATCGTATTGGCTGAAATGTTTCAGATAGGTGCTGTTAAAGGCTCGCCTTAAGGTCAGTTTAATACGTCCACCCAAGTCGTGGTGGGTCAGGTTGTCTTGCGAGAATACTTTTTTCCGCCCCAACCTGATTTTAATCGATCCGGCTATCTTTTTGGTTTCGATAACTGGCGTTTTGTTGTGACTGTCAAAATATGACGGAGCCTTTTTTCGTGCCACGAAGCTGTCGATCAACTGTTGTCCCGAAATAGACTGATCCCGTTCCGGCCTGGCCCAGGCATCTTTTTGCATATGACTATTAAAGAAGATCACCCGGTTTTCTGGATAACGCATATTACGAGGGGAGATGAATTTGATCGCCAACTCCCGGCAGATCATATAAGTAATCAACTCGTTGATGTTGGTCGGCTCGGCGATCAAATGGGTAATCTGTTTATCAATCAGAAACCGCTTTATGTCGCGGTAATACAGATAGACATATTCGTTTATGTCCGGCTTGTTTTTGTACCTGACAAACTGATCCATCATCAGGCTTTGATTGGCTGTTAATCCGGCGTTCGCTTCGCTCTTTACTATATCGCTTAAAATCTGATCTTTATCCGCATCGTCAAGAAAATCATCCGATTTGTAAACCAGCTCCAAAATATCCTGAGATAAAACGCCTCTTTCTTTCAACCAGTTGGTCCAGAATTTGTCGGTTGTAATCCAGACAAGATCGTTGCCGGCCTCTTTGAGGCCGATTGAAATTTCATAAAATAACCGAGTCAGGTCAAAAATTGAAACGATGGCAATACGATTTCTCATCGGTGCTTGGCTCCGGTTGATATGCGCCTTGAGGTCTCTTTGGTTCTCTTTATCATAAACATATATATTATCGTTGACCAAAAGATATTGACAGTTGCCAACAGGATTCAAGAAAAAAATATCAGATTATGCAATAGAATTGATGCGACTACGAACTGGTCAGTTTATGGGAAATTGGTTCGCATTGTGGGGATCTCAGATGGACCTAAAAGACCATTATTGTCGTTGGGTGTAACTCTCTATTCTTTTCTGATAAACTTAGCCCCCTTATGGGTTAAAATATTTTCCTGATCGGACCAATCAGCCACATTCCCTTTTCTTATCAAATTCGACGAGATATAGAAGCCGGATTCCAAAATCGATTTCGGTACAACCGATCCGGAGCCGATGGAGACCGCTTCAACGATTTTGACACCGGCCATAATCATACAACCGGAGCCGATATAAACGTTATCCGCAATCCTGATCGGTGCCTGGATCTTGACATGATTGAGGTCAAACCCATGAGTCCAGAACTGGGTTCCCTGCCCCCCAATGGTGACATCGGCACCGATTGTCACAGAGTCAGAAAGGTCAAACAGATGGCCAGCGACAATATTCGAGCCGTTTCCCAGAGTCAGATTTTCATGCTTTTTGAACGGGGTCAATCCGGTGGGAGTGCCGGAGATTAAATTTCTGGTTCCGATGATCGAGTTGTTCTCCATTGTCAGACTCGCCACATTATTAATACGATTGAAGCGCCTGATGGTGCTACCGGGTGCCATACGCAAGCTCTGGCAACCGATTCTGTTTAAGCTACCGATTCGGGCTCCGGTTATTTCGCAGTCGAAAATATCAATATAATTTAAAATGCCGATATGAGAATCGGATGATATGCGGTAGTTCAACAAGGTTCGATAGATAAAGATTCTCAGTCTGCTAAACGGCAGGAGAGCCGCAAACAAAATGGTTAATCGTCTCATGATTCTCAAGTCGCTCCTATGGGTTAGGTCGGACAGAAATAAAATCAAACCAGACGACAATAAGCTGGCTCGGTCGACAGGCAAAATCAACATAAAATATTTATCATGGCTCGGATGTGAAGCTCATCCGGGACGAAGCCGATGCTACCGGGAAGATCGCATCGAGGTAATTCGGGATTTATATAATCTATACCGTTCACCAAGAAACGCTTTTTCATGATCTTCAAGCAGGAGCTTGTAGCTGGTAAAACAATGAGCTGTGACCACTATCAGGATGCCAACCAGGGTCATCATGAATTCAAATTCAAAAACCTGATTGATCGTGGCGTGGATCGCCGCAAAAACCAAAGCTATCGCAAAGATCGGTGCAATCTTTTTGTAAATGACCGAGGGTTTAAAATCAAGGAACCGCTTCATGGCATTCATGTACGGCAACACCGCAAACAGTTCACTAACCAATGTCGCCATCAAAAGTCCGGCTAAGCCGTATTTGGCCAGTAGGCTGAGGCTTAAAACAATATTGATTACCGTTGCCACAATGGGAATCCATATCGTTTGCTTCACCTTTTCCATCCCCACTACCATCGTCGATGCGATCGATGGAAGGGGGAGAATAAGATAAACCGAGAGCGGAATCAAAGAGAGGTGGCTGTACGGCACAAACTGATTGCCGACCCAAAAATAGAGAATGCTTTTCATGAACACATACAAAACGACGACGACCGGAAGGAGGATCAAATAAGCATAGCGGACCAGGTTGACAAAAAGTTTCCCGATAGAGGCCTTGTCGTTTTGCTGATGCAGGCGGGCCACCTCCGGGACAACGGCGGAGTTTATTATTCCGATCAGAACACGGAGTATCATCGCCGGTCGGCAGACGATATCGTAGATCGCCATGTTGGAAACGGCCAGATAGAGCCAGATCAGAATCTTGTCGATCTGGTTGCAGATCAGACCGATAATCCGGCTGATAAACAGAATTGAACTGTAGCTGAATAACGTGCGCCACAAAGGCCAGTTAAGTCTGATCCGATACGATTGAAATGGGGCCAGTTTGAAACGAAAGATATATAAGTAAACGATGAGTCGGATAACGGTCAGTCCCGCAATTATTAAAAAAGCCAAATCTATCCGATGATACTGAATGGCGGCGATAATAATAAGCAGGTAGCGGACGATGGTCAAAGCCGAGTTAACCGACTTGGCGATGACGTATCGACGCATTCCCTGAAGAACCGCCGAAAACGGGACGGTTAGAAATTGTAAAAAGATATTAACGGCAATGATACTCAGAGAATTCAGGACGCTTTGGCGCGATAACAGACTGCTGTCATCCAACAACCGCGAGGCGACAAAACCGGAAGTGAAGTACAGAATGACCCCAAGTAAGGCTCCGACGACGGCATAATAAACCAAAGAGATCGTTAAGGTGTCCTGCAGGTTTTCGTTTTCGGAGGCAACCTCGAAACGGGCCACATAGTTCATCACCGACCCTTCCATCCCAAGATCAAAGAAAAGAAGGAAGCCGTAGATGCTGAAAATACTGAGGAAAACAAAAGCCCCGTACCCATCAATACCGAAATTACTGATAAGAATTGGAGTGGCAACGAGGTTGAGAGCGATTAAAATAAAATAATCAACAGATGTTACGATAGTATTGTTGAACAGCCGTTTCATTTAATAAAGTTACCGACCGTTTCGTAAAAACGCTGACAAACATGACCGTCCGGGTTGTAAAAATATTCATCGACAAACTGGTCTCTCCCTGCGATCTCTTCTTCAGAAAAATCAAAATCGGTTCGATCACCCGA
>JAUUYJ010000115.1 GCA_030588275.1 Candidatus Zixiibacteriota bacterium
TCTGGCCGCTTTGGAACTGGCCTTTGGCGGGGCAAAAAAATCTTCGACCGGTATTATTGTAGCCGGTGCCGCGATCGTTATCGTCGGCCTGCTCGGTTGGCAATTTGGCGGCGGCCTGTGGGACAAGCTGTCCACCGCTTCAACCAGCGATCCGGCTGACCAAGACTCGCCAACCGAAGTCGTCCCCCCTCCCTCCCCTCCACCGGAGTTCGAGGTGATTGACAAAAAAGGCTCCGGTGTTCAGCAAGCAACCGGTAAGGCGGGTAGCACTCAAGGGAAAGCGAAAGCGGATGGATCAAAAGAACCGGATCCAAAGGTAGCCGACAAAAATGAAATTAAACCGGCTACATCTCCCCCTCCCCCACCAAATGTCAAATCAAATCTGCTGGTCAACGTAACACCTGACAATATTACAAAAATGACCGTAAGTGGGCGCAGTCGGCAACCGGGTAAAAGGTTTGAAATCGAACCCGGATCGCACAATCTATATATATCACATCCCGACTACCCGATTTACAGAAGCCGTTTGAAAGCGGACAAGGGGCCGGATAGTTGGGCTATTGATCTGCAACCGACCCGGCCAACTGATACGGTCACGCTACAACTGGCTTTGATACCACCTTCGGAAAAACATTTTCTGGAGTTGTCATTTAATGGTCGAACACAAAAGATATCTCGCTTCCCGGTCCTTGATCTGCCGCATCCGGTCGGAGAATGGGAAGTAAGTTTGAATGTAAAGAATATGATTAGTTCGTCAAATAATTCCGGCCCGAGAGTGGACTCCTGCATCATCCTCCCGTCCCGCCCGGCGGAACGTCAGTTGATGAAAGGGGCCAGCGGGCTTATGGAATTTGAAGCAGGTGATAATCTTCGTTCCCGGATGTTGATTTACTGGACGGAATAGTAATCACCGGATTGCCCCAACAGCGTAGATTTGTAGAGAAGAAATTGGGCCATTCCGGTTGATCGAATAAAGAAAAAATATATAGTACAGTTTTTAATAGTAGATAAGGAGGTAGCATGTTTCAACGGAGCCTCACATTTCGGGCCATAACCCTTATGGCTTTGATCTTTTTTGCGCAATTGACAATTCCCCTGAGCGATATCATTGCCCAGGAATCAAATTGTGCCTATAGTCAGAGCGCACCCACCCTTGAAAATGCCCGCATAAGTTTTCAGATTCTTGATTACGAATGCGCTGAACAAGAGATTGAGAGTTACCTCAATCAAAACAAATTGACCATTGAGCAAAAAGCTGACGCTCATGTCCTGATGGCGGCGGTCTATTACGCCAAGCTCAAAGATGATAAGAACAAAAAAAGTCAGGTTATTAATCAGTTCAAAGAGGCTTTCAAATCTTATCGTGATTGGCGAGGTGAACTGGATATCAGTTCAACTGAGTTCTTTGAGATGATGCAACAGGCCAAAAAGGTTGTTGATGAAGAAAGTCAAAAAGAGGTTGTCAAAGAAGAGGTAAAACCACCAGAAACGAAAGTGGAAACTCCTCCCCCGACCAAACCGTCTCCACCCAAAACAACCATTGGTACCAAAAAAGATGATGCCGGTGGTAAGAAGAAAGCCTGGTACAGCCAATGGTGGGCAATAGCCCTCGGTGTTGGTCTTGTGGCCGGAGTAGCCGTAGCGGCCGGTGGCGGTAGCTCCGATGATGGTGGCGGAACCGGAGCTGTTGTCCTGGACGATCCTCCGGAACCTCCTCCAACCAAATAGCCAAAAAGAACGTTGAAAAATAATGACAAAATCAAAGAGAAATAAAAAAGAAAAAAAGAATATAAATAAATTGAGAGGAGCAAGATATGCGAGGGAAAGCTAACTTTTTTATCTTAACGATACTGCTTATGGCTCTGGCGACAACTGTTATGGCGGCAGATCCGCCCAACAGTATCGTCTATCAGGGACGATTGGCTGACACATCCGGGACACCAATTACGGCAACAGTAAATGTGCAATTCTCCATCTACTCCGCACCTTCCGGAGGGACAGCCTGGTGGGATAGCACTTATAGCATCACACCGAACACAAATGGACTATTTACTCAAGACGTTGGTCCCATCCCTACTTCAGTCTTTACCGGAATCAAACTTTACCTCGGGATAAAGGTTGGTTCTGATCCGGAGATGACCCCCCGCCAGGTCATGACTTCCGCTCCTTACTCGTTTCAATCGCTGACGTTAGCTCCCAATTCGGTTACAAACATTACTATCGCTACCGGTGCTGTTTCCAACACCAAGCTGGCATCAGGTGCTGTTAGTGAAATCAAACTGGCCGGTAATGCGGTTACAACGTCAAAAATTGCAAGTGGTGCAGTAAGTAATTCCGATTTGGCGACCAACGCCGTAACAGGTGTAAAAGTTCTAAACAGTAGTCTGACAAGGTCTGATATTGCCGACGAACCGGGAATTGTCAGGGAGATGGGGCCAGGTGGCTTAACCATTCCAACATCCGGCCATGTCACGATAGATTCGGTTTCAATAACAGTACCGGGTGCCGGCTATGTCGTGGCGATGGCCTTCGGTTACGGGCAGTTTATGTCAAATGCCTCTGGCTTAATGGGCAACGTCCTGCTGGGCTTTGAAACATTGGCAACGACATCTCCAAGGCAACCATACACAGTTCTCGGAGGTGGCAATCAAAGTATTGGAGCAAATAAATTCAGTTGGCATTCTTTCGCATCGGAAAGAACATTTGCGGTTTCTGGCGCGGGAAAACAGACATATTATTTTAATGCTTCCAGAGGTTGGGATACGGCCACGGTTTCGATTGAATCTTCCAAGTTTTTGTTGCTGTACTTCCCCTCTTCGTATGGTACGGTAAGCGCCGTTGCTTCTCAAAACGATGCTACCGATTTAGAAAGCTCTACCCCAATCTCTTTCGGTCCTAATCCAGCCGACCCCAATTCGGTACCTGAAGTGATGTATCAGGTCGATTTGCGCGAGTTGGAGATCAAAGCGCTCAAGGCTCAACTGGAAGCTGAAGAAGCCCAGCAAAAGTTGGATGACGCCAGGTCTTTACAGGAAGCTGACTCCCAAAAGGAGAATTAATAATGCGCAAACCAATATTAAAATATCTCGTCTTGGTGGCGCTTTTCCTCTGGTGCGGGAATGCCTCAGCCCAGATGAGTTCACAGGACAAGATGATCGCCCCCGGCGCGATAGTCTCCGGAGGTGGGACATCTGTCTCCCTCGATAAGATGGTAACAGGGTCAATTCCGATGACACCTACCGGCAATTCAGCAGGTCAGGAATATATTATGTCGGGTGGGGTTGTTGCCGCAACCTTTGCCACCGGCTCATTCTTTATCGCCACCTATGCCGGAACCTCTATTGAAACGGTCGATCCGGTCATCCAGCTCTTAAAAGTTGCTCATGGTGGTGGATCTGGAAACGTCTCCGGGATCTTTTACCATCGACCGGGTGGTGCATCCACTTTTATTGCGGTGAACATGGTTGCTGGAACCGGTGACACGCTGGAATATGCAATGCCAGCTAATCTGCTATCCGAACGGGGATTGGAATATTATTTTTCGGTCACCAATGGAACGGCAACATCGACCCTTGGTTCCGCAACTTTGCCTTACGTTTTCATCACCTCGCTTACCAACGCTCAAGGACCAGCAACGCCGTCCGCATCTTACCGGATTGTTGGCGTGCCGATAAATATTACCGGTACCAAAACGATCACATCGGTATTTGAGGATGACTTTGGAACCTACAACAATACGGTCTGGCGCATGGCCGCCTATATGACGACGGCTGATACAATCGCTGAGCATACCTTGCAAACTATGCCACAAGCATTTGCCGGACGCGGTTACTGGTTAATTACCAAGGCACCCGACACCTATGGTGCGACCGGTCTGTCGATGCGTCCTAACCGAACTCATAACGGTAATCAGTATTACGAAATAAGCCTCGGCGAGGTTGGTTGGAACCAACTGGCTAACCCTTTGCCGTTTGATGTTGACTGGACCGATGTCCTGGTTGATAGTGGTGGGATTATTCAGACCGGCCACCCAGCCTCACTTCTGAACGATTTCGCTTATTCGTACAACGGTTCCGGATATAATTTGGTGACGACGATCCCGGCTTGGGGTGGTGTTTTTGTTTTCACAAAAGAGCAGATCAAACTGCTTTTTCCTTATCAGGAAGGGACCAAAAAATCTGCGCCAAAACCATTGGTTTTTGCCAGCACCAAAGGGACCCCGGAAAACTGGTCGATTAATATAAGAATGACGACGGCAACTCATGTTGATGATGGTAATACAATCGGCGTTCGTCCTGGAGCGCTTACCGGGGACGATCTGTTCGACTTTGCCGAACCACCCCCGGCGCCCGGTGCGCCGCGACTATTTTTCCGCCTGGCGGATGAAAACAGTCTGGCGATGCGAACCGATTTCCGAGCTCCGTTTGTGGATGGTGCCATCTGGGATCTCCAGATATCATCCGCCGCCGAACGGATCATTGAATTTGATGGCCTGACCAATATCCCGGACGGGATGGTTGCGTATTTTGTGCCGGAGAAAGGGAAGCGGGTTCCCCTTGAGGAAGGAACGGTAATCAAGCTGGCCGATGTGGTAACTTCGGCCACGATTATTGTCGGTAATCAGAAATTTGTATCCGGAGAGATTTCAGGCAGTCTGCCAAATCAGTACTCCCTCTCTCAAAATTACCCCAACCCGTTTAATCCGACGACCAACATTGACTTCGCTCTGCCTCAGTCCGGAGCGGTCACGCTGGCGGTCTTTAACATTCTGGGTCAAACGGTGGCGACGTTGGTTGATGAGGAGATGGAAGCGGGGCAGTACTCAATCCAATGGGATGGGTCGGATGACAGCGGTCGTCCGGTCGCCAGTGGTATCTATTTCTATCGCATCTCTTCGGGGACTTACAGCCATTGCCTCAAGATGGCTCTGTTGAAATAGAATAATGTTTTGAAATGACACGGATTAGCTGTGTCATAAGCACTCTTATTAGGGCCGGCAATTATGTCGGCCCTTTTTTAGTGAATCTGCGAAGCGTAAGCGAGCTTAGATTCGCTTACCCCTGAGCGTAGCGAATGGGGTTAGACGATTAATCTGGCTGTTGGAGCGTAGCGATTCAATCCCGAAGAATAAAATCCGTACGGGGCTTACAGCTATTTATTAGAAAACCCGCGCCGCGAAGTGAGCGAAAGGTTCCTTATCCCCTTGTAGGACTTCTTTGCTCGGTTTAATAATCGTAGGTACACTTAGTGATGGCCCAGAGAGTCAAAAAAGGCTATTAAACAGGCTTGTTTCCAACCTTCTATTTTAGAAAACTGTTGCATATCGACCCCTTTTTTCTATATTTATTGTGATCGCATATCATCTGCACGGTCACATCGGAGATAGTGATCATCATGAAAAAATTTGAATATTTCAAATTCTAATCGAAGGGAGCATGAGATGACCAGGAGACTTCTAACGATATTTTTCCTCTCCTCATTAATTGTCGTCATGTTGGCGGCGGCTGTCGCTTACGGTTCCGACAAACCGTATAAACGTATGTCAGATAGGGCTTCAATCCCGGCCCGCTTCGCACCGGCCTATGGCTTTGATGGTGGCCAGGGGGAATCATTTGCATCCCCTCCCAAAACTAGCGATCAAATTTCTCTGGGTGCCATGGCCGGCCCCAGAATGATAGGTGAAACCACCTATGACTATCAAAAAAACTGCTCCATGGGACGCCAGATAGAGCATCGTGGCACAGATTACCTCAGTCTATCCTGGATGCACAAAGTTCTCGATGTGTTTGGTGGATCAAGTCGGGAAACCTGGTACACTGCTTACGATCTTGGTCAGTGTGCTGGCGATGAGCATCCTTTAATTACCCCAGAGGGCGGTGGATCCGCATCCGGTGGCAGTCGCTCCGGGTACACGACCATTGATGTTGATTGGAACAACGGTTGCGCCATAGTCGCCGCCCATGAGTTATCCGATCCGAGTTACTTTCCAAATGCCTATTGGGATTTTTGCACCGCCGGACCATTCGGGCTCTTTATCGGCGATCATCCTAGTGATAATGCCGGTGACTGGGATGTTGCCAACCAGTATATCTGGCCGGTCGTCGATTATCAAATTGGTACTGCCACAGTAACGCATATCGTTACCGCCGAATTTGGCGGAGCGGCGGGTGACCCTCAGGGACTCGCCTACTGGCGCCGGGTTGGAGCTTATGGCACGGGCCTGGGTGTTTGGGGTGCCAAAGTTATTATTGATACTGCCATGAATATCAACGCCTTGGTCTCTGCCGACCGAAATTCCGATAAGGTGGCGATCATATGGAACGCCCCGGTCGATTATATTCGCGATCAGGGAGTCGAACTTGAATTTGCCAGCCAGTACAGAAATGACGTTTGGTATGCCCTTTCGACAAATCAGGGTGCCAACTGGCAAGCCCTTTCGGGTGTTAAATCCCTGGGTAACCATGTCGATCAAGGCATCGGTGGGGGCTACGATCCCCTCATTGGTGGAAACATTACCACCTACGACAGCTTAAGTGATTACAAAGCATACTGCGATATGGCATCCCTTATCACTTCAGACGGAAACCTGCATATTTTATGGGGTTGCCGCCAATGGAGTGGTGACTCATCATTATTCTTCCGCAGTTCGGCAATCTTTCACTGGTCGGAAGATGACCCCACCGCCAGTTTGGTCGTCAAGGCTGATTGGGATACCGGTGGTGTTTCAATCATTGAATGGGGTAGCGATGTCGCCAAAATGTCCCTTTCCGAATGCGACAGTAAGCTTTATGCTATCTATACTCAGTTTGGCTCAAAAAGTTACCCTGCCGCTGATTACGGACCCGCAGCTGCTACCAATAATGTTATGAACGGTTATATCTACATGTCTGTTTCTGATGATGGTGGAGATAACTGGGATCGCGGTCAGCGAGTGACCGACTATGTCGAACTCCATAACATCTGTACCCCGGGTACTTTCGCCGGTACCGGTGGCGGATCATCCGATGGTGATTGTGTCTCAGAATATTGGGCCTCGTCGGCCCGCTTTGGCCGGACTGCTACCTGCGGTGACAATACCGGCAACGATGTTCTTGATATTATGTATGTCAAGGATTTTGCCCCGGGTGGAGCGATTCAGCCTCTTTCCGGTGTCTGGACCAAAAATCCGATGATTTGGGTTGAAGAGCCCTGTCGAGCCGTTGTACCGGAACCATTATACAATGATGATGCCGGTATCGGAATTGGTGAGCCTTACTCCTTGCCACTCTGGACCGTTCCTGATGGTGATACGTCAATAACGATCTCCATGGAAAATCTGGGCCTTTTGCAAAACAACATTTCTGTTGGGTTCAGCTATACTGATGGTGATGCATGGATGTCTGCCACACCGACCTCAGGGATTATTCCTTGTTGTGGTGGAACGCTTGATGTTGACATTACCTTTACCGCTCCCTCCGGGGCGCCCATTCCCTCCCTTTGGAGAGGTTCGATTGAGATCACCCATGATGCGACCGCAAAGACGGTTCGCACTATTGCTGTAAACTTTATCGTATCAAGCGGCGTAGCCTATCCGGAAAGTGCGATTTTGGCGACAGCTTGTAAGCGCATTCGCGTTTACAATACTGGCGAACTGGTTAACAATGCTGGTAATGCTGGTTTGGATTTCATCGACGATTGTGATACTTTCAATGCCA
>JAUUYJ010000295.1 GCA_030588275.1 Candidatus Zixiibacteriota bacterium
GCAGTACCGTCACCATTATCGGTCAACCCGGAATTGAGGATTGTTGTCCCCAGCGTAATTTCGATCGGTTCATCGTCAGGATCGATGCCAATCAGGGTGAAGTGAAGGCTGTCATTTTCAAAAATAGCTGTGTCCGGGACTGCTTCAAAAGATGGATCCTGGTTTGGAGCCTGATTGATCGTCAGCTGAAAACCGGCCGTATCGGTGAAAAAGCCGTCGCTGGCAAAAAATCGAAGTTGGTAAGTGCCGACCTGATCAAAATCTGGCGCAAATGTTATCGACCCGTACCCACTGGCACTATCGACAAAGGTGGCAAAGTCTGGCAATGAGTCGGCCCACAGGAGAGGAATAACTCCATCAGCATCGGTCGCCCTCATCCTGATTCCGAGCGTTGTTCCCTCAGCCATCGCGGTGTCAGACATGGTGACAAAAATCGGTGCGAAATCGTTGGCGACCACAGTAACCGAGACCGTTAGCGAGCCGACCGCCGCTCTATCATCGATAACTGTAAAAATCAGATCGTACGAGCCAGCCTGATCTCCATCCGGGGTGAATCTAAAATCGGCCGTACCGCTTCCGGTTTGGGATAAAATAGTATTGGCCGGAAGGTTGGTCGATTGAATCGCCAACGAATCACCCTCCGGATCAACGGCCAATATGGAAAAATCGAGTTGAGCAAACTCAGAGACGGACTGAGGTGTGATCGAATCAAAAACCGGGATCTGATTCCCGGCGTCGAAAACATCGATGGTCACCGTTTCTGAATCAGCCTGTGCCCCAAGATCGGTGGCGATAAAAATTACATCATACGATTGTCCCCCTTGCGTGAAATCGGGGATAAATTGAAAACCGTTTCCGGAGATCATCCTGGCGTTGGCCGGTGCATTGGCGACCGATATGCTTGGCGCCCAGCCATCCAGATCGCTGGCGGTGACGTTAAAGAAGAGTGATTCCCCTTCGGTGATCGACTGCGGTCCGATGGAGTCGAGAACCGGTACCGGATCAAAATGAATAACGGTAATCGCTACATCCTGAGAGTCCGCCTCGGTACCATCTGAGGCAATAAAGGTAATGACAATAACGGTATCCTGCTCGTAATCATAATCGGGGACAAACTGAAAGAACGCATCTCCCCCCCCATTGTCGATCAATGTGACTCGGGAATGATAACCGGGATAGGTGTCCTCCGGGTCAATCGACATATCCAAAAAATCTGTCAGATCGGGATCGGTTGCGATAAACGACCAGGTCAGAGTGTCACCCTCGGTAATGGTAATGGCCGTTATTATAGAATCTCCAACATAGGCGGTATCGACAATGCGGGTGATTGTTGGTCTGTTTTGCGCCTCAGCTAATGAGGGGGACAGTAGCAAAATGATGCCAAGCAAAACAGATAATGTAAAAATCAATCGGGTCATCTAAGCTCTAAGTTCTATTGTTTGTTCACCCCGCATGTCGGGGTATCGCTATCCGGCTATCCCGGTTTTCCACTATAGTGGTATCGTCAAGTTAGCCGATAAATTTTGATAGTCAATAATATAATACAGTCCATATCGCCTGAAAAACGACAATCTCTCCGTTATTATAAAATATCCCGACCAGCGGGGGGGATGGGGGTTGGGAGGGGAAGCCGCCACCTTCGTGGTGAATTAAATATCAGTAAGTTCCGTTTGGATTTCGCTCTACAGGATTCAATCATCCCGGCCTTACAGCTAATTTTAATTAACCCCGACAAGCGGGGTAAGTAGCTGTACGTCGCTTCGCTCCAACAGCTACTAAAAAAAAACCGGCCTTTTTGATAAGGGCCGGTTTTGAGAGATAAATCTAATATTTAAATATTCAATCGACACAGCCGGGTAAAGGATCGGGGCCATCCTTGAAGATATAATTGATCAGATAAATCGCATCACCAACATTGGCACTACAGTCTCCGTTGGCATCGGCCCAATTTAAAATGAGCGGTTTGGCACCATTTCTAAAAACATAATTAATCATATGGACGGCATCCCCAACATCAACGGCACCATTGCAGTTGGCATTACCGGGATATGATTCCTGGTCAATTACGGTTAATTCAAAATGATACTGAATCGACGAACTTCGATCTGAAACCGAGACCATCACCTCGTGCATCCCGATATCAGCTGGCGTTGTGTTCCAGGCATAGAGGCCGGTATTAATGTCAATCTGTCCCGGACCAGATACTATGGAAAACTCTATCTGATCGCAGTCATCCTCATCCAGAGCCTGAACATCATCTTTAATTATCGTATTATTATTACCGACCGCATCATGATATAGGCCGACATCCATAATCGGGGGGTTGCCGCTAATATCGAAATAGGCGTAAAAAACGTCGCACCCAAACGGATAATGTGATAAACCGGAACTCACCTGAACCAAGACCTCTTTTCCGACATCTTCCTGGCTGGGGCTGTATATAACCGAACCGGTTCCGTCTCCATTATCGATAACCTGAGCCGTGCCGCTTCCGTTCACAATGCTGTATAATGAAAAGTTTATCGGATCCCAGTTGCCAGATATTGCCGAGTATGAGATTGACCCTTGATCTCAATGATATAAATCAAGATATCCGAAATTCTCATTAAAATAGGCGTCGCAAGAGGCCAGTGCTTTTACCGGCCAACACCCACCATACACGAAATCAGGGGTAAACGGTAGCCCATTAACATCGACAAAAACAAATCCGCCCGATGAAGGGATATAGGCAGTATCAAGGCACAGAGTGTGAATTAGTTCTGTATTCGGTCCGGCGACTCCATTCAGCGACAGCATATGTTGTTTCCAACCAGCCTCTATCCCTGATTGCGATGCTCCGTCAATCAGAAGGCTGTCCGGCAGGACACCGTCGGTATCGTATTCGACAACATTAAAGGATCCTGGTAGAAAGGCTCCGTCCATCCTACTCCCCGAAACAATTTCAACTTTTGGATTACCCCATGTCCATGTCGCCCCATCCGGAGAAAAGAGCTTAAACCCCAAAGCTACCCCGCCGAGCGTAACATCGTTTTCAATACTGATATTGAATTGGTAAGAGAAGCCGGCAAAGATTGTATCGCAACCGACTTCGACATAGACAACATTGCCAGCCTGGCTAATTCCGGTTGAAAGCAGTAATAAGGCGGCAATCCCCAAAGCAAGAAGCAGTTTTCGCATTTGCCTAACCTCCTTAATAAGGATTAGCGTAGATACTGTGCCATGTATAATATATAATTTAGTCTCTGTTTGTCAAACAATATAAATTCAGTTTTAAGCTCC
>JAUUYJ010000345.1 GCA_030588275.1 Candidatus Zixiibacteriota bacterium
AAAATACGGTATTATTTAATAATTTGGACAGAGTAACTACCAAAGACGGCATTGAAATCCTTGAAGTCGAATCGCAAAGGGATATTAACGCCTTCATTCGACTTCCGTTTTCGATCTTCAAAGATGATCCCAATTGGGTTCCTCCTTTGATAACCGAGCGGAAAATGTTTTTCAATAAAAAGAAAAATCCATTCTATCGTTCGGCCAAAACGAAACTGTTTATGGCCCGCAAGAATGGCCAGTATGTGGGACGAATCGCCACCTGCCTCAATTACAGCTTTAATGAATTTCATGAGTCCGAAACCGGCTTTTATGGATTCTTTGATGTCATTGATGATTATCAGGTAGCCGAACTCCTTTTTCGGGTCGCCTTGATTACGATCAAAAAAGATGGCATGAAGAAGATGGTCGGACCGGCGAATTTTTCGACCAACCATGAAGTCGGCCTTCTTGTGGATGGTTACGATAGTCCGCCGATGCTGATGATGACATACAACAAACCATATTATGTCGATTTTGCCGAGCGGTTTGGCCTGACCAAAGAGATGGACCTCCTGGCTTTCCGTATTCATGGCGAATCCAAAATCGACCCGCGCGTTCTCCGGATTGCCGACCGGATTCGGCAACGGGATACGATATCCCTCCGCACGCTTGATATGAAAAATTTTGATGCCGAAGTGAATATGATCAACGAGATATATAATCAAGCCTGGGCCAAAAACTGGGGCTTTTCTCCGATGTCGGCGGATGAATTCAAGCATATCGCCAAAGATATGAAGCAGATCGTCGATCCCAACCTGGTTTTTATTGCCGAAGTTGATAACCGGCCGGTCGGATTCTGTTTGGCTTTACCAAATTTTAATCAGGTGTTAAAATATACCAATGGTCGCCTCCTTCCGATCGGACTTATAAAATTACTGTGGCACACAAAAGTAAAAAACAAAATCGACTCGTTGCGCGTCATAACTATGGGTGTTGTTCCGGAATTTCAAAAGCGAGGAATTGAAACCTTGCTGTACCTTGAGATTTTTGAGAAAGGGCCGGAGCGGGGTTACAAGTGGGCCGAAATGAGTTGGATTTTGGAGAATAATATTTCGATGGTCAAAGCGTGCGAAGCTCTCGGGTCCGATCTGTACAAGAGGTATCGCATGTACTCTATGCCGGTATAAATTATGAACCGATTCAGATTAAAAATAATCTTTATGGGGACGACCTTTCTTGTGATCGCTTTGTTGGTCGGGTTGGGGTGTAAAAGAACCTATTTCCGAATTCGCGAGGAAGCCCAGAGTAAACAAACGGTTAAATTCAAACAGATGGAATCGTACCACCAAATGGGAAAAACAATCGCTTTGACCCAGGGTAAATTTGAACTCCGCCCCGGTGATAGCACCATCCTGTACATTTCCGGTGAGGCTTCATTATCCGGTGTCGGAGAGGCTGGCGTCGCGACCCTTAGTTTCAAAGAGACGGCTCGATTTTATTTTATGTTACCAAGCTTTGTCAAAGTAGGATCGTACGATGTCAATTACCAGTCGATCTGCGAGATAATCGGTTCCCCCCAATACGGCTTTAGCGAAAATCTGTTCACTTGCCAGACTGGTCGGGTTGTCGTCGATTCGATCAAGGGAAGTAAGCTGTACGGTCAATTTGGCGGAAAATATATCAACACGAGTAATTCCACTCTGACGGTTGAGGGTGACTTCAACGCCAAACAGAAGTAACTTTGTCAAAAGCGGTAAGACAAAGTAATAAAGATTAATCTATCCGGCGCTAACAAATTGAAGTAACTCCGACCAGCTTCAGCTATAAACTATCACACGCCATTTATCAAAACTGAGACCGGCTCACTGGACTGAAACGGTCTGGCCAACTACTTGGCAACAATCTCGACCAATTCCAATTCAAACGTCAGAGTCTTCCCGGCCATTGGATGGTTGGCATCAACCGTGACCGAATCCCCTTCAATCCCAATAATCTTAATCGCTACCGCCTGGCCATCCGGAGTGCGGCCCGACAACTCGGTCCCAACCTCAAGAATAACGTCCGGAGGAAATTCACTCTTGTGCGATATCCGTACCAGATCGCGGCTGATCCGTCCGTAAGCCTCTTCGGGAGGAACGATAACAGTTTTGGTCTCCCCAACCGCCATCCCTATGACACCATTTTCAAATCCGGCGATAGCCGCTCCTCCACCGAGCGTCATCCTATACGGATTGCCGGACCGGGTTGATTCTATCTCGGTCCCGTCAGCCTCGAACAGGGTGTAATGCACTGTAACGGTATCTCCCGACTTGGCCGTCGGTTGTGAACAACCGCTTATCAACATTCCGACACA
>JAUUYJ010000015.1 GCA_030588275.1 Candidatus Zixiibacteriota bacterium
GATCGGCTGGATCGAGAAATCATCAAAACTGATATCCCTGCCTGACGGGATCGGGACAAAATTTATCGCGAATGGAAATTTCTCCGGCCAGATATAAACCGAAATAAAGTGGGCCTTAAACGGTTCGATCAGTTCATTCGGGAGATGGATATCAATCGGTTCGGTCCGCCCGGCCAGATACATCATCTGGATATAAAGCGGCAGATCGCAGTTATGATCCGGGTGACCATGCGAGATAACGATCCGTTCGACCTCCAACGTATCGAAGCCAGCTCTACGAAAGGCTGATGGTATGCCGCCACCACAATCAAACTGGATAAGATGGTCCCCTGCCTGCAATACATAACCAGAATTGTTCCGATTCGGTTGTGGCATCCCTGCCGATGATCCAAGAATTGTGAGTCGCATTTTGTGGTCCATTATTTTACGCCTTTGAAGAAATAATTAAAAAAAAGAAAAAAATACGGAACTTTATTGTCTATCATACGTGTAAAGAGGTGCTGTTAAGATGAAAAGGATATTGCTCCAGGATTTGCTGCGCAAGAGCACATCCTTTGCTTATAGCTTCTCCTAACCCGGGCCCTCCTGTCCGGGTTATTTTTTTGTACTTAATTTTTAGAGGCTACTTTTTGGATAATTTCCAGAGCTTTTTGACACTGTTCTGCCGTTACATCCAGATGAGTTACCAGCCGTACTCTCTGCGGAGCGATTGAAAAGCAATGGAGATTGGCCTTTTCAAGACCGGTCTGGAATTGATCAGCGGTCATAAGATCCGGTGCGATATCGGCAATAACAATATTTGTTTCGACCGATTCCATATCGATTGTAATTCCGTCCAGTCGATTCATCCCGGTAGCAAGATTTTTGGCGTTGGTATGATCGACCGCCAATCGCAGAAGGTTATTTTCCAGAGCATACAGACCGGCTTCAGCCAGGACACCAGATTGGCGCATACCTCCGCCAAAAAGTTTTCTGGTCCGTCGCGCCTTCTGAATGAAGTCGGCATCTCCCAAAAGGAGTGATCCAACCGGAGCTCCTAATCCTTTGGACAAACAGACCGAGACCGAATCAAAGCTGGCGGCATATTTATCAAGAGAAATATTTGCTGCAACGTGCGCATTCCAAAGTCGGGCACCATCAAGGTGCATCCAGAGATTATTATCGCGCGCCACTTTCTCAATCGCCTGAATTGTTTCGAGTGGATAGATCGTACCTCCGGCCCGGTTGTTGGTATTCTCGAGAGCGACAATCGTTGTTTTGGGACAATGGATATCTATCGGTCGGATGTTGTTTGCTATTGTCTCCGGGGCCAGCACGCCCCTTTTCCCGTCTAATAGATGAATCATAAGCCCAGCTAAAGCGGCAGGTGCGCCAGCTTCGTAGTTTACGATATGGCATCCGGTTTCGCACAGAATCTCGTCCCCACGTTGACCGATAGCATAGAGGGCAATCTGGTTGCTCATCGTTCCGGATGGCACAAAGACGGCCGCCTCTTTTCCAAGCAGGTTAGCAACGGTCGCTTCCAACTTTGTAACTGTCGGGTCATCCCCAAGGACATCATCCCCGACGATCGCTTCCGCCATCGCTCGTCGCATGCCGGGGGAAGGTTGGGTAACGGTATCGGAACGCAAATCGATTCTATTTTGATCAAGCATCATCTACTCCTCTATCGATTCCAAAAACTGTACATCTATATTTTTTCTATAACCAAGCGGCAAAAAAGGTTGATCCATCGACCCCGATCAAGCGCAACATTCCCAACATGACCAGTCCCGATGCAACCTGCACGGTGAAGTTATCATCCAACTTTCCTGAGAAAGCTTCGGCGGCGGTGGCGGCAAACGCACCGGCAAATCCGACCCAGATCGGCAATCCGGGGATAAAAAAGGTGGCAATCATAAGTGAGATCAAACAGGCGGTTGAACCTTCGATTGATTTCCCCTTGACCAAACGATGCTTTCCATAAATGCGCCCAATCAACGCCGCCGCGGTGTCACCGATTATAATAAAAACGATGGCACTAATGGCGACCATTTTGGGAAAGAGAAAAATCGATAAGGATGAGGTGGCCAAGATATAAGTGGAACCGGTGAACCCACCTTTGAACTCGTGCTCTCGAATAATCGGCTTGAGAAGACGAGCGGTCAAGCGCCAAAGCGGCCAGCCCTTGAAGCGGGAAAGATCAAGCAGAATAGAAATGCCGGATGCAACCAAGACAGAAATTATCGCTATCTGAAAGGTAAGGAAAAAATACCCGATCGGAATCACCAACGCGAATAGATGAATTCCTTTCCGAACCAGTTCTGCGGAAATCGGAATATCCGATTCCGCAGACATTATATTCTCCCGAAATTGCCAGTCGGAGGGGGAACAATTTTTCGATACAGGTCGGCGAGACGATCCCATTTGATATTCAATGATTTGCCAACTTTTGAAATTACATATTCATCCCGAATCTGAAACTTGCGAGCCTTTTTCAAAGTCGCTTTAATTTTTGAATCGGCTCTATTAAACGGCATGCTACTTATCCGCTCGACTATTTTTATCAAATGGTATCCATACTCTGTCTTGACCGGATGTGACAGACGTCCAACCGGAACACCCATTGCCACTTTATAAAAAGCGGCCGGCATATCTCCAGGGCCTATAAACCCAAGGTCAGCCGCGGCCCGCTTGATATCAGGATCGCCGGGGTAATATTCGTCAACCGTTTCCCAAAAATCCAGCCCGTTCATCAATTGGTCCCGAATATGTTCTGCAAAACCGGAATCGGCGAAAATAATATGTTGAACATGCAGTGGACGTTCAACCGCATAATCACCAATATTCTCATCATAATAGGCGCGCATATCAACTTCCGTCGGATACTCACCCAGATTAAACATCTCTTTTCTCAAAGTCGAAACGGTATATCTGGTGATTACTCCATTGGCCCAATTTTCAATCTCTTCACTGTAGTAATATCCGAGAATACGAGTCGCCCTGAGTATATAATATTTACTCGCAATTTGATTGAGTAGTGCGACCGAATTTTCATAACTCATCTCGCCTGTGATTCCACGAGATTTTTTGAAAGTAATAATGAACTCCCGGTATTCAAAGTAGTTGATAACATCCTGGCCAAACTCTGAATCCTGTGGACTTACGACCGCCAGAATGTCGGAATCGGCTCGTAACGAATCCGGTTTGATCACTTCCAGAGAATCAATTTTGACCTCTCCATCTAATTTGACAGAATCGACAAAGCTAGCTCCCAGGCGGCCATGTTCGACGCGCAATAATTCATTTTTCACAAGAAAATAGACCGAGTCGAGCGGCTGATAATGCTCTGGAGAAAAATCCTCAACCTTGACAATATGCCACCCATATCTCGTTTTAATAACACCTGATAATTCCCCGGGAACGGTATTTTCGACAGTCGAATCAAACGGAGCAACCATCTGGGACAGCTCAAAATAGCCCAGGTCTCCCCCTCTTTCGGCTGTCTGGTTGTCTAAGGAATACATCATCGCCATCTCATCGAATTTTGCCCCATCAACGATTCGTTCTCTAATATTGGAGATGGTAACTAAAGCGACTGAATCGAGCGCCTCTTTGGGCATTCCGATATAATCGAGCGAGTCCTCACCACGCAAAAGAGATCCACCATCAATTACAATATGCCGTGCCCGATACATTTCCGGTTTCTTGAATCTCTCTATATTGGCATCATAGTATGATTGAATTGCTGAATCTTCGACGGTCGCTTTGCGAGTAATTAAATCTTCATACATTACTCGAAAGGCGAAATCCATTCTCAGCTTCGAATAATCCCGTTCAAGATGGGGAAATGCTGACAAGTCAAAGTTATCCACTTTGGTTGCCAAAAGAGAGTCGAGGAGCATTTCATACACCGCATTTAGGGCGGTTAACGAATCGACCCTTGTTGCTGTCCCGTCCAGATTCCCAACATGAAACTGTTCCGACATCATATCGGAGTCGATTGTCAGAAAATTTGATTGGGCAAATATAAATACCGGCGTAATTGAGTCTTTGCCTATCTTTCCGGACAATTCATCGAATGTGACAACCTCTTTACCACCATAACAACCAGAGGTAACCAACAATAATCCGCTAATGAGAAAAACGCTTAAGAACTTTGCCATTTTCAATTCCATCCTCAATTCCAAGTAGGGCGTAAAATTATATACTCTACACCCGAAAATCAAGCAAAAGTTCCAATTGCCGGAAAACATTGAGAAGTTTGAAGAGGGTTAACTGACCGAATTTGCCACGCCTGTGGGGGAAAGTCCGATTAGGTTCGCTGACGAATCGCTATTTATGGTTCCTTTTTTGTACCTTCGTAACGAAAGGGAAAACTCGGTTCCAGCGCCACGTCTTGAGGAAACCTCAATTTGACCGTAATGAGCTTCTACCAGTCGAGAAACGATCGACAACCCCAAACCGGTTCCTCCCTTTTTACTGGAGTGAAACGGTAGAAAAATGCTTGAGAGTTGGTCTTTTTCTATACCAGGGCCATTATCGGCAATCGTCAGCCGAACAAATTGATTCGCGTCATCTCGCTTTGGATATTCGATGACGATTTTAATGATTCCCGGTTTCCCCTCAAAAGCCTCACACCCATTGACAACCAAATTCAATAAAATCTGCTTGAGATGATCTTCATCACCGGCCACAAACGATGTTACGCCGGCAGGAGGTAAATCAAATTTTATCCGGTTATGGAAAGAGGGGTGGCGTCGAACCAACTCAATAGTTTCAAAGATGAGGTGATTTATGTCAACCTTTCTAAATTGCGGTCGACTGACTCTGGCATAAAGCAGGAAATCTGATAGAATTTTGTTTAGACGGGATGACTCTTTGATTATTAATGACATCAATTGTTCGTCATCTCCATCCAGCGTCAGGTCAGCTTTTAGAACCTCGACCGAACCTGAGATAGAGGCAAGTGGATTTCTGATCTCGTGAGCGATACAGGCGGAAAGTTCCCCAATGGCCGCCATCCGGTCACTCTGTCTAATTTTATCTTCCATAATCTTTGCTTCGGTTAAATCCTGAAAAATTGCGATCACCCCTCGGATCCCAAAATTTTCGTCATATAATGTCGAGGTTGACAACCCGATCGGAAGCGCATTATGCCCGGTCCGTACAATATTTAGTTCGCATCGGGACAATCTTTGATTTGATTGCAAGGTCGCCAGAAGATTATTGGCCAATATTTCAAGCGGACCGATGAACACTTCTCGGCAGTGCCTCCCCGAAATATTCGCTCCACTTAGCCCCAGGATTGTTTCGGCGGTATGATTGAAATAAACGATTTCCCCAGCTCGATTAATCGTAATAACGCCACAATTTAGATGCCTCAGAATATCCCCCGTATCCAGACGGGCATTTTTCAACTCGCGCGACGCACTATCTAATTCAAGATGCTTCGATTGTAATTTCTCGGCTAAATACCCGGCCACAAATGCGACCGCATAAAAAATCAGGATATGCAGAAAAGTTGAATAGAAAAAGGCATCATCCCCCTCAAAGATATGCAAATCCCAAACCGACAGTTGGCCCTGACCGGAAAAGACAAGCGATGCATTGACCCAAGTCACAACCGAATAAACCAAGCTAACAACCGAGGCTATCAGAAGCGTCCCGACCAGGCGATAAACCAAGGCGCTGGAAACAATCGTTAACAGAAACAGAGCCGAAAATGGACTATAAAGAGAACCGGTCGTATAAAATATTCCTGCCTCATTGGCGATTTCTGCGGCAAAGTGGAGAATCATCAAAATGCGAAATAATGAGTACAGATTGTATCGCTTGATAAAAGTTAAGGTAAGCAAAGCCGCCAGGGTAATGATGCTATACAGAAGAAACGGTGTTGCCATGTAGGAAGGGAAATCGAGGGTCCAGACAATGATGCCAAAGATCAAAGTAAAGGTAACCAGCCTGAGTGGTAAGAGCCAGCTTACTTTGGCGCCAATATATTCTCTGGAAGAATTCATACAAAAAAGGCGGGCCAGTTGGCCCGCCCAATTGGTCTATTTAAATCTTTCCGATAATGTCAAACATCGGTAGATACATGGCAATCAGAATACCACCCACAACAACACCCATGAAGACAACGACAACCGGTTCGATGATTGAGGTCAAAGCCGAGACAGAGGCATCAACCTCCTCATCATAAAAATCGGCAATCTTGTTGAGCATCTCGTCAAGACCTCCGGTTTTTTCACCAACCGAAATCATCTGGGTTACCATCGGCGGGAAAACGCCGGTCTCTTTGAGCGGAGCAGTGATTGTGTCACCCTCGGCAATCGACACCACCGACTTTCTGATAGCATCATGGATAACCCGGTTGCCCGCCGTCTTGGCGGTAATCTCAAGTGCTTCCAAAATTGAAACACCGGAGGAAAGTAACGTTCCCAGGGTTCGGGAAAACCGGGCAATGGCCGATTTGCGAATCAGAGAACCAATCATCGGAGAATTTATTATGGCTTTATCGGCCATCAGCCTGCCATTCGGACTTTTGACTGCAATCTTGTAGGCAACAACCATGGCGATCAGGCCGCCAATCATATACATAAAATATGCCTGCAAAAAGTTTGAAATGGAGAGGATAACTTGCGTCGGGGCCGGCAACTCTTCACCTAAACCAGCAAACATCTTGGCAAAAACCGGAACGACAAAGGCCAACATCGCCGTTGTTACGCCAATAGCGACAACCAGAATGACGATCGGGTACATCATTGCTCCCTTGACCTTACGAATCAATACTTCAGCCTTCTCCCGGTAATTGGCCAGTCGGACTAAAATTACATCCAGCGCACCACCCATTTCACCAGCATCAACCATATTGACGTACAGTTGATCAAATATTTTCGGATGGCGACCAAGAGCATCGGCTAAGGTTGATCCACTCTGCACCGTATCCTTGACGGCTAACAATATCTTGCGCAGTTCTTTGCTCTCCATTTGAGCCGCAAGAATTTCGAGGCATTGGATCATCGGTAAACCGGAGCTGATCATCGTGGCAAATTGGCGCGTGAACCGAGAGACATCCTGCCTTTTGACTCCGGTTCCAATTTTGATATTTATCTCCGTAGCCTTTTTACGGACGCTGGTAACCATGACGCGATTACGCCTCAAAATTCGCTTGAGGTCTTCCTGATTTTTGGCCTTTACGGTTCCGACAACTTCGGCACCGGCCAGGGTCTTTCCCTTATATTCAAATTCGGGCATTTTACTTACTCCTTAAGCAAAGGCGGGTGATGGTTGCTTGCTTAGCATATCGTTTAGCTCTTGCTGGTTGCCACTTCGGCCCATAGCATCATTGAGCGATATTTTACCCGACCGATACAAATCGGCCAAGGACATATTCATCGTTCGCATTCCATACTTCTGCCCTGACTGAATCATACTATATATTTGATGCACCTTGTCATCCCGAATGATGGCTCGGATCGCCGGAGTGCAAACCATAATTTCAAGGGCCATTACCCGGCCTCCCCCAACGCGTGGAATTAATTGCTGGGCGATGACCGCTTGTAAGGTAAATGACAATGTGACCCTTATCTGTTCCTGCTGATTAGATGGAAAAACGTCAATGATGCGATTGATTGACTCGGCGCAGGAGTTGGTATGCAGGGTTGCAAAGGCAAGGTGACCCGTTTCAGAAATGTTCAGAGCCGCTTCGATTGTTTCCAGGTCACGCATCTCACCGATCAGGACAACATCGGGATCCTCACGAAGGGCATACTTGAGGGCCGAAGCGAACGACGGCGTATCGGTAAATACTTCCCGTTGATTAACCAGGCTGGAATTATGACGATGCAGATATTCAATCGGATCTTCGACGGTCAAAATATGACAGGAGCGTTCGCGATTTACCTTATCAATAATCGAGGCCAAAGTTGTCGATTTACCCGACCCGGTCGGGCCGGTAACCAAGACCAATCCCCGTGGCAAACTGGCCATCTCGGCAATCACTTTGGGCAGATTGAGTTCTTCAAAAGTTTGTATCTTAAACGGAATCTGGCGCAGAGCTACTGCAATATTGCCACGTTGCATAAAAACATTGCAACGGAATCGACTCAAGTTCTCTAATCCAAAAGATAGATCAAGCTCGTTTTGCTCTTCAAATTTTTTGCGCTGTTTTTCATTCATGATGCTGTAGGCCAGCTTCATGGTAATTTCCGCCGTTAGGACATCATGGCTGGTACGGACCAGGTCGCCATCAATTCTAAGTTGTGGGGGTGAACCGACCGTCAAATGTAAATCGGAGGCGCCCTTTTTTACCATTTCTTCCAAGAGGTCTCTGAGAGTTACCATTTTTTCTCCTCTAAAAACATGAATATTGAGCTTGATTTCCAGCTTACACCATCTTCTAATTTATCGGTACAAACGGACCAAACCTTAAGTGGTCAGAACCGTAAAAAAGCTCTATCTTATTGAATTAAATAAAGATAAGGTGGGCTAAAAAAACTTAGACTTCACCCGTGACGGAGTAAATCTCTTTGAGACTAATCTCACCTTTGATCATTTTTTCGACTGCGGCCATTCTCAGAGTTAACATCCCCTCTTTGACTGCCTGCTCCCCGATTTCAACATCGGTGGCTCGATCAAGGATCATCCGTTCAATCGCCCCGGAAATCGGCATTACTTCAAAAATACCAGCCCGACCAGACAGCCCGGTCCCGTTACAATCGTCACAACCGGGAGACTCAAAAACATCCCGAGTCGGGACACATTCATCAGGAACCCGAAGGGACAAAACATCGTCATCGGTCAGCCGATAAGGTCGTTTACAACTGGTACACATTTTCTTGGTCATCCGCTGGGCCATAATCAAACGGGTCGCCGACGATACCAGATAGTTCGGAATACCCATATCAATTAGTCGATTTATCGATGATGGGGCATCATTGGTATGCAAAGTAGAGAAAACAAGGTGACCAGTGAGCGCCGCGCGGATAGCAATTTCAGCCGTCTCGGTATCACGAATCTCACCAAGCATGATGACGTCCGGATCCTGACGTAGAAATGATCTCAATGCGGCGGCAAAGGTTAAGCCAATTTTTGATTTCACCGCAACCTGATTGATTCCATCAAAGTTAAACTCAACCGGGTCCTCGGCGGTCATGATATTTATATCAGGGTTATTGATCTGCTTCAGAGCTGAATAGAGAGTCGTTGTTTTACCCGAACCGGTCGGTCCCGTAACCAGAATAATCCCAAAAGGAAGGGTGATGGCACTGGAGAAACAGGCCAGCGATTTTTGGTTAAAGCCGAGACGGGTCATATCAACCATCAAGGCATCCGGATCAAGGATCCGCATCACGACCTTTTCACCAAAAATCGTCGGCAAGACTGAAACGCGCAAATCAACCGTCCGTTGATCCAGCTTGATTTTGATCCGTCCATCCTGCGGATGGCGTCGTTCGGAGATATCCAACTCCGACATAATTTTTATACGAGAAATAATCGCGGCTCGATATTTAAACGGTATCGGGGCCATCTCCTGCAGGATACCGTCGATGCGATAACGAACCCGGATTCTCTTTTCATACATTTCGATATGAATATCAGATGCGCCAACCCGAACCGCCTCTTTGATAATTGAATCGACCAGACGAACCAGCGGTTTGTCCTGCACCGCCGATTGAAGATCGGAAACAGATAACTCCTCTTCGTCAACCGAAACAACTTCAAGCTCTTCGTCATCCTCCATCCCCTTAAGGATTTCATCGACGCCACTATCATCCTGATAGTAGTTCTTAATCGCTTTTTCGATCGACTTTTCAGGAGAGATAACCGGCTGAATGTTACATCCGGTGATGAACTTTACGGCATCAAGCACATAAACATTGTTGGGGTCAGCAATCGCCACAATCAACGTTTTGCTCAGTTTGGAGACCGCAATGACGTTAAATTTACGGGCAATATCGGAGGGGATCAGCTTAACAATTTCCGGGTTTAGCTCGACATCTCCGAGACGGAGCGTCCCCATGTTAAGCTGTTTGCCAATGAAATCGGCCAGCTCCTCTTCGGTTTTGATGGCGCCAATTTCCACCAGCGCACTTCCAAACGGTGTCTTATTTTTGTCCTTGAGGTTCAAGGCTTTGGATAACTGATCTTCAGTTATCTGGCCAGCCTTGACCAGCATGGAGCCCAGTTCAGCGGACATTTAATAACCCTCTCGAGTGTTCAAAATGCCGCAGGATGATATGAAAAAAATCAATCCTGCTAATCCTGAAATATATCATCCAATTTTTCACCGGCAGAATCGGCAAAATCAGCCGGTACTTCCGGACCATCGTGCTGTGGTCTGTCATTCAGACTGGAGAATACTTTGGCCAGTTCATCAGCCGTTTCTTTGGCATATAAGCGGACCATGCCAATCGTAGTACGGTCATCAAAGATCACAACCAAAATTGATCGCTCACCGACAATACTCATATGGATATGATCCTTTTTCCCTTGATGGAAAAGAACCGAAAATTCGGTTTCACCAACCAACCGGGCAATCTCTTTGGTCGAAGCAAACGCTCCAGCCAATAAGGCGGCCAGGGCGGTTGTGTCCAAAGAGTGAGTAAACCCCTGTCGGGTTATGAGATGACCATCTTTGTCAACCAACAGGGCACACTTTGCTTCTGCCCCCTTGAGAAGTTTGGTCAAGAGCGAATCGATCCGTTGGATCTCTTCCTCATAGATTATCAGGCTGTCGTCGCTCACGGGAACTTCCTCCCTTTATTATTTTAGCCCAAACAGGCGTTTAAAAAATGATCGTTTTCGGCGTGGCTTACTTGCTTGCATGCGCGGTACCATCGCCTTAGCATCGTTCGATTGATTATCACTATTTGTACCGGTTGACCCATGATGGGACAGTTGTCCTGTCATCTGGGTTCCGGGGTAACCGTCGCTCGAACTCATATTCTTTTCCTCCTCGACGGTGTTGCCGGGGAAGGGCCGATAGGACCGCTTTGTTTGCGGTACAACTTCCTGCCGACTAATTTCCGGTTGTGGTGGCATTGGAGTCGGCACCAAAGCGGGGGTCTCCTGATCGGCTGGTGCCATCGTATTCGGAACAGGTGGTTCAGGAACTGGAGCAGGAGCCGTATGGGTCGCCGCGGGAGCAAGAGCGGGGGCGGGGGTAGGAGTCATAACCGGTTGTTGTATAGGTCCGGTATCGGTTTGAGCATTTGGCTCATAAGAAGGTGTGCCTGTTGGCACCGGTCCGGTGGCCATTGGAGTCGCGTTAGGAGTCGGAGGTGGTGTCGCCGGTTGACCTTCGGTTGTCTTTGAAGGTTTCGAATTTGAGGATGTCCCACCGGTTTTGGCCTTTTCCAGAACAATTTTCAAAATACACTTCAGGGTATCGAAAACGCCAAACCCTTCCGTCGCCGAGGCTCGAAATTCCGGCCAGTTGCACGGATTTAAGATCGGTCGCATCTCTTCCACCGACAGGACTCCGGGAAGATCCTGTTTGTTATACTGAATCACGATCGGAACCTCATTGATGTCATAGCCGTATTCAGCCATGTTCTCCTTGAGGTTATTCAGCGATTCGATATTTTCATCCATCTTATCTGGCTGTGAATCGGCCACAAAGACCAACCCGTCGGTCCCCCGCAAAACCAGCTTGCGGGTAGCATTGTAATAAACCTGACCCGGTACGGTGTAAAGTTGAAATTTGGCAGCAAAGCCGTTAATGCTCCCAATATTGATCGGTAGAAAATCAAAATACAAAGTTCGATCAGAATCGGTTGCCAGAGAAATCAACTTTCCTTTGGTATCGGACGGCACTTTGGCGTGGACATATTGCAAATTGGTCGTCTTCCCGGACAACCCTGGTCCGTAGAAAACGATTTTGCAACTGACTTCGCGTGTTGCATAGTTTATTGATACCATGTTTTTCTCGATCCCACCTTTTTAGCAGTGTGCTTCCTGATTATTGAGTCGATTGATTGAATTTTTAATCTCCAATCGAACCAAGCCAATATTTACCTGTGGCTCGGTGACAACGACTAAGATTCCAACCTGCGCATCACAGAAGAACAGCTTGGCGTTTTCCGCTTCAATCGTGATCTGTTTCAAATCCGGAGACTTAATCCTCTCCAGCGATTTGTGGATATTAGCGGTAATTGATGCGGCTAAGGCACCAATCGTTTCATCCTCGACCCCTGTATTGAGATCGGCGGCGATAACGATTCCATCCCGGCCAACCACCATACTGCCCAGGATACCACTAGTTTTGTTGAGTCCCTCAAGTATCTTATACATAACGCTCCTCCACCCGAGCAAATAGATCCGGGCTATATCGTTCACTCATATATTTTCTGATCATTTCTGCCGACTGATTGATTCGAATATGGACCGTCTCATCAAGCGATTTTTCGGCCAATATCATCAGAGTCAAATGTCCTATACGACGCAGAATAATCCTCATCCTCATGGTACTTATATCTATTTTTTCCAACTCACTAACCGGGTAAAATTGCCCCAGCAGATTGCTGTTATTGCCTTCGACAAGCACCGCCAGCGGTGCCCACATTTCCGGGTCCTCATTACTGCGATTGAATTGAGCCAGGGCCAACCCCTCCTCATCGACAACCAGGGCCATCTTCACCGCCGCCGACTCACCCATGTAAGTCACAGCATTATCAAAAAAGTTACTGCGATCCACAGCATGACTTACGGTTTTATTTTTTGCCGAAGTCGGCAATACTGGGGAGGCGGTCTCAATCGGTCGCGGCTCCGGGCTGACCGGGTGACTAACTTGCGGAGTGGAATTGCCGACAAAAGTCGGCGGTGCAACATCATACTCCTCGTCATCTTCCATCAGGCGAGCCGCAACTCTTAAGTAATTTTTCCGAATCACGAAGGGGGCGGCAAAGATATGCAATAACACCGCTGGCATGTATCCAATCAACCCCCAAGACAAAGGAGTCTTTATGTCGGTAAAGGTGAACATCGCCATGAGGATGATCCCAAAAGATATCCCCAAAGTCACGCGATAGATCAGTGACATAACCGCGCCGGTAATGACCGCCGCCAATGAGGCATCTCTCCGGACAAACCAACAGACCGTACCATAGTAGATAAACTCAAAAAACAGGTACAGCGTCGTTCCGCCAACCAGCGGTTTAACCCGAAAGGTATGAAACGCCACCAATGGAATCACGATCAATATCAGCGACAATAAAATTGTTAACATGCGATTATTTTTTTCCATAATCTATCCTTGGCTCAGGCCGATAATCGGGGCAATAAAGAATTAAGTTTTAGTTTTAGCGATCCCAGGTTTACCGATTCGGAACAGATCGCCGCCAGAATCTTTCCCTTAACAGCCGACAGATAAAAAAGCGTTTGGCTGGTTTCGATCATAATCGAATTGAGGGAACCCATACCACTTTCCTTCATCTTGGCGCTACATAATCCAGCCGCTTCAACAGCCAGGGCACCAATTAAATCGGTCTCCCCCATCTCGATCCAGGCCGCTTCCACGACCAGGCCATCTTTATTCATTAACAGGGCACCATTAATTCCGGGAGTTGTAATCATGGCGTTAACCAACTGCTTGTTATCTAATTCCAATTTTTTCTCAGGAATTGAATCCAGGTCCATCTCCTTAACGCCAATCGGGGGTGGAACATAATTGTTTCCAAAGACATCCGGTGCGGGAGGCGGTGTCGGTGCGAGCGATGGGGACGATGGGGTTGGGGAGGTCTGATGGACAACCTTTTCCGATCGACTCATTTGGGGTGTTCTATTCAGGGGTGAATATGATCCAGGTGAAGGGGCCGCCGGACGTCCGCCGGCATTTATAATATTCTGGTTTTCCATTGGGATTTTGTGCGCAATCTCCAGAAGCTTTTTAATCTGAGGATTACCAGGATCGCCCGTATTGAGACGCTCCAGAATCTGACAGGCTTTGTTAAACTCACCCTTATAAATATATATTTCAGACAAGAGTAGTTCGGTCGCACGGGTCGTACCGTCCAGTTCAATCGCCTTTTTCAGTTCGCTTTCGGCCCAATCGTACATCCCCTTGTCGAGGTTAGTTTTGGCCATAACAAGATGCGCCGAACCGTAGTCAGGATGAACCTTCAGTCCATTTTGGCAAATCCGAAAAGCCTTATCCAGATCACCCTGTTTGCGATAAGCCTCCGCTAATGCGGCAAAGATCTGGGAACTGGGGTTCTCATCCAGAATCTTAGTGCATTTTCTAATTCTCTCATCTATATCTGACTTGTCAAACATATTCCAGACCTGTCCAAAGTTTTTTATTTGAGCCGCATTTCGACCCAAGATAATTTATCACATATACCGGGAGTTTCAACAAAAATCAACCTAATACCCGGCGAGTCTGCATCAGACCGACAAACCACAATACAACCGTAATGACAACAAGCAATCCGGCAACATCAAAACCGATGGCGAAAATGGCAAATTTCTCGGCCAGAACAAAAAACTGTCCAATCGCCAGGGTTACAAATGAAATGATCCAAACTTGACATCCCTTGGCCAACGCTCCCCCCTTAACCAACGATCCCAGCTTGATGGCAATAGTCAGACAGGCCAAAGAGGCTAGGAAAACGATTATGTTAAAGATAACCGAGATGTTGCCAATTTGGGTAAAATCGGCCGCCTGGGCTGATCCAGAAGTAGCGGCTATCAAGGCCATAGTTGCTATAACAATCTTTGTTTTCATCACGCACCTGAAAGTATTTTTAAGGTTCTTTCCGCCTTGCGGATAGTTTCGTAGAAGTTCTCATCGAGTCGGAACTTCTTAACCAATTCACGCCTCATCGCCAGCGGTTCGGAAATTTCCTTTTTTACACGACCCACCGCCGTCTGGAAAGCTCCGCGTCCAAGATGGACAAAGATATATTCCAATTGTTCATTGAGCATATCTTCAAGCATTGTCAGAATGCGGTGCATCCGAACCGATTCCGGAATTTTCCTGACCTCTTCGAGAAACTTCTCGAATGATGGACCGGAGTCATCGGTGACATTGCAACCGGGAAAGAAAACCAAAACGCCATGGCGAAAACCGCCTATGAAACGCTTATAACCGGGGTTGGAAATACCGACAACATCCTCAATGACCATTCTTATTTTCAAATAGCACGAGTTGTATAGTTTAAAAATTATTCCCAATATGATCTCTTCTTCATCCTCCTCCGGTCCAATCTTGTCCTCCTTCGCCTGCCCAGCCCCTTGCACCAGACTGGCCACAATCAGCTTGTAAAGCGATCGACAGGTCGGAAATTCACCGATTGGAGAAGCCTCGATAATCTCCGGGAGAGTTCTCTCACCATTGAGAACCGAAAGAACCTTGAATTCATCAAGAGACAGGGTAATCTCATCGGAGCTAACTTTGGGAGAAAGGCTGATCCGAAGCAAAATATTATTGGGTGGTAACACCTTTTGGATCTCAAGCCATTCATCAATCCGGCGCGTACCTTCCATGACAACATTCATTGTCGTCAGGTTGACTAAAAAGGGAGCATTGTCCGGTTTGGTTCCCTCGGTGAAGGTAAATTCCCCTTCATTCCAGCTAAACAGATTGTAAACAATCTCCTCAATCTGCATCCGCAGACAGTCGGAGACTTCCTTTTTATCAAACAACTGCATGTCAATCAGAGTTGCTCCGAGGGCTCGGCCGGACTGCTTATGCAACGCAACCGCTCGCTCTAAATCTTTTTTATTGATCTTTCCCCGTTTGAGGAGAAGGTTACCGAGAAGATCTTCCTGGTTATGAACCGAGGAAGCATAAATAATGTTACCCTCTCGGAAAGCAATCTGTTTTTCCCGTGATCCAGTTGCAATTGATAAAATTCCGGTTTTTTTGCCGGTTGAGAGCAACTGCAAAACGTCTGGGAAAGAAATTGTTTTTAAATTCCCTGTTAGACTCATATCACCTTATCTACAAATATGTTAGCCACGCGGCTTATTACCTGCAATTGGTTCCTTTCTTGTATCGGATTTTGGGCCGTAAATCTTAACCATTATCTTCGGTTGGGATATGAGATGAAATTTGATGACTAAGTGACTGGAATGACGAGATACTCCCCTTTGTCGATCATTAAATCGTATAACCACCCCAAATCATCCTGTATTGCGTTATTGGTAAAGAAGTTGTACGATTGGCGCGGTTTTGACAGTAGAATCAGGGGGAGCTTGGCATCCTCAGCATCAATATTTGCCTCTATCAACCTCATATCGGCATCAGATTGGGCAATTATAAAATGATAAGAACTGTCTGCGTGGTATTCATGGCGAAATTTTAACCAGCTCTGGGGAGATTTGCAAAACAGGATTTCAGAACCATCTGAAAACCTCACCCCAATGGCATCTTCCGACAATTCCATAAACCGTTGACTCTCGATGTCAGCCTTTGAGATATCTCCAATTTGCCAGATTGACGGATAACCGCTATTGGGAGGATTTCCAACCGGTTTGAATTCAAGTTGGTCATTCCCCTCGGACGCTTTGCTTATTTTTTGTTTAGTCTTATAGGCCGGTTCAAAAAAGGCAAAGGATGTCGGTAACGGTTTTTTACGGTCTGCCAAATATGGAAGAAGGTTGGTATTAAAATCATCATATCGACTCGTCCGGTTTTGATTGGTGATCACCAGGCCATCTTCAAAATCGATAACTAGAGTTTGATATGATCCACGATTAAATATTTCTATTCTTTTATCCTGAGATGGACCGGACAGGATATCGACCGCAGAATAAATCAAAAGGCAGGCCAGGATATAAAAAATGGCCAACCGCCTTAGCGGTATGGATGTCAGGGCATTGAAGAGAAGAAAGAGCCCTCCGATGTACAAAATAATCAAATAGATTGAAATTGAGGGAAGCTCAAGCATCGTAATCTTCCAGTCGCCAAAAAACATCACCAGTTGATTAATCAAATTCAGCAAGCGATCAAGAAGCATACCGGGAGCAATGGCCACAGCTGGCCAGGCCAGATTGATGAGCAGAAGAATAACTATCCCGATTACCGCAACCGAAACCAGCGGGACAATAAACAGATTGGATAAGACGGTAATCAACGGTACCTGCCCAAAATAGAACATCGTAATCGGGGCCGCTATTAGCGAGGCAATAACGGACGAGAACAGCACTAAAAGAAGATACCTAAGCGCTGTGCCCATCTCTCTATCCTCGAAGAGCCGGTTTAATTTGGGCAGAAACAGTACCAGCCCCCAGGTAACGGCAAAAGAGAGCTGAAACCCGATGTCAAACAGATTGGCCGGATCATAGAATATCAAACCGGAGGCGGCCAACGCTATTATATTACTTAGATCAATACGACGAAAAAAGACCCGCCCGGCCATTACCAATGCAACCATGACTGAGGCCCGCACCACCGAGGGCTGGTTGTACGAAAGATGCGAAAAGGCAACGATGACGACTATCATCAAAGCGAATCGTCCATACCGACCGACCGGAATAAATTTTAACAGCCAGCCAATGACAATTAAAACCAGCACGACGTTTGACCCGGAAACCGCCAGAAGGTGCATCGTACCGGTGCGGCGAAATGCCTGATAAATTTCTGGCGGGATTTCGTGCGTCTCCCCGACCAAGAATCCGGCGGCCAAAGCGGCCGGTAATTCCCGCATATTGGTGTAAAAACAGTCTAAGATCCATTGCCGAATATCGTTTATTGATTGGCCCGCAAAATTCTGTTTCTGGCTGTCCAGAGAAATCAGAGCTGGATTACCGATATATACAATCCCCGATATACCCTTGGTTTGCAGGTATCGAGAGTAATCAAAACGGCCTGGGTAATTGCCTCGCGCCGGTAAATTTAATCGACCCGTAAAGCTGATTTTATCGCCGAGTGAAAAGCGAGTTGACTCTCGCTGAAGTTGAATCATCAGTAACCCGGAGGCTGATTGCATCTGACCCGATAAAACTATGGAATCAACCCGGCAGGTAATCTGTGTCCGATGCCTTTTTAGAACCGGCCATTTATCAATACTGCCAAAGAACCTGATGTTCTCCTTGAGTCCAACATGGGCGGCTATATCGTTGTGGGGCGGAGAATAATATTTTAGATTTGCCTGCCAGAGCGACATGACAAATAACAAAATCCCCAATGGTATAATAAACGGCAGGCGTGACTTTGGGAAAAAACTGCCCAGCAGTAGCACCAAAGAGAGAATGACTGAGGCGGCCAGAATTGGCAGACTGAGCGAATAAAAATATCCGAGGGCGGTTCCCGGAACGATGAAGGCAAGCATGATAACCGCCGGGTAACGAAAGCTAAAACGATCAATCATCGTCCGGGCGACCACGATTATCAGTCATGCTTGGGATATTATTTAA
>JAUUYJ010000283.1 GCA_030588275.1 Candidatus Zixiibacteriota bacterium
CGATTACCAATTTTGCCGTCGGTGCCATCAACCATGCCGACTCCGCTTTGTGGAGCCAAACCGGTTTCGCCTCATCACAGGGACCGTCTGATTGCGATAGTGTCTCGATCAAACCGAACATTACCGCACCGGGTGCCGCGATCCGTTCGTCGATTCCGGGCAACGGCTATGATTCCCGGTCCGGAACGTCGATGGCCGCACCACATGTTTCCGGAGCGGTGGCAATCTTGCGACAAAAAAACCCGGATGCCACCGTTGACGAGATCAAGACGGCACTCCTGAATTCTGCTTATGACTTCGGCCCAGCCGGACCGGACAACGCCTACGGTTGGGGTATTCTCGATATCATGGAAGCGATGCGTCAGATTGATTCCCTTACGACCCCATCGATTCGGGTCGAGCAGATGAGTTATCCCGAAATTATGCCGGGAGATGTAATCAATATTGATCTCACCCTAATCAATGTCGGAGCCACCGCAGAGAACGTCATCCTTTATATAGATAATGCCGATCCGGAATTGATTATGCTGACCGATTCGATTTTGTACTCATCGATCAGCAGAGATATGATCACCAGCGGTGACAGAACCCTTGATCTGGAGTTTTCCAACCTGGCGGAAGAGGGACGATTCTATTCTCTTGATATGTTTATTCTGATTAATGGCACCCTTCACAAACAGAAACGGTTGAGCTTTTTTGTCGGTAGCAAGGGAGAGCGGACTTATTTTCACCATGATGCCGGGCTGATTAACTTCACCATTTCCAATTATGGTGCATTCGGTTTTCATGGAACTAATGAATACAGCGCCGCCACCGGGTCGTTTATTCCTTTGGGATTTCAGGGATTTAAATATGACCGGACGTTAAACGATCTGTTTGAGGGAGCTTTTTTAATTGGGGTCGATTCTACCCATGTCTCCGATTGTGCTCGCAACATCGCTCAGGAACCGGACAACGATTTTGCCATCCGGCCAGGTGGTTCGATTCAATCTTTTTCGCCTGGAACGGTTGCCGATCAGGAGACAGTCTCCTTATTTGATGATAGCTGGGCGGAAAATCCGATTGGCCTTATGATCCAGCAAAAAACGTTCGGCTGGGCCGATTACCCCGACGATGCTTATATCATTATTGAGTATGTCATCACCAATATTTCAGATGGCTTCATCAGCGGTATTCGGGCCGGACTCTTTTTTGACTGGGACATCAATAGCGCCGGTAGCAATCACGGATCATTTTTACCGGATCAGGATTTGACCTACCTGTGCTATTCGAACACAGTCGATTCTTCTGAATTTCGTGGCGTACGAGTACTCAACCCGGAAGGGATGACCAATCATTTCATTTTCCAATGGAGCGAAATTGGTGGTTCCGGTATGACCGAGGCAAAAAAATATAAGGCTCTGCTGGATAACAGTTCCGGCTCTTTATCGGTTCTGGGAGACGTCTCTCATGTCACCGCCACCGGCCCTGTCAATCTGGCTGAGGGTCAAAGCGATACGGCGGTCTTTGCTATCGTCGCCGGACATGACTGGGTTGAGTTTTTCCAAAACGCTACCCGGGCTCGTGAAAAATATTTTGATGAACCAACCGATGCCGATGATAATATCGGTGCCAACCTGCCTCGAAGCTTTTCGCTGGATCAGAATTTCCCCAATCCATTTAACCCAACGACAACAATAAGCTTTGCAATACCGAAATCGGCTCATGTGACGGTCGAAATTTTTGATATTTTGGGACGCAAGGTCAAGACTATTCTTGACAACAAAGTCCCGGCGGGAGAAAAACAGATTAGCTGGGATGGCCTTGACGACGATGGCCAGAAAACAACTTCCGGAATCTATTTTTACCGAGTTCGGTATGACCAAAACAGCCTGACCAAAAAGATGATTTTGATGAAATGATTTGGTGAGGTAAAAAATGTTTGAACGAAAGCGGTCCATAATTATATGGGCCGCTTTTTTTGCCTCTGAATTATTTAATTATCACTCGCTTTTAAATCAACAACCGTCGCGCCCCATCCTCCGCCTGATCCAGACTCGTGGCGATATGACAACACGGCCGGATGTTTGGCTAATATCGAGTGTACCATTTCTCGCTGGACCCCGATCCCTCTGCCGTGAATAATCCGAAGCGACAAAATATTTTTTTCGAGGCAACAGGCGATATATTCGACGACAACATCTTTTATTTCGGATGGCTGAAACTGATGCAAATCGAGAGTACCATCAACAGGGTAGCGGATTGGCTCTGAATTTGAATCTGAGTCTGACATTTTATTCCGATTGTTTCAGACGAAACGACAAGACCGAGAACTTTCCCCCGGTCTTGTAATTATCCCAAAATTGATATGTCTAAAAAATATTTATTCTGTCTCTTCAGCAGAAGAATCGGCAGGGGAATCGCCTGAGCTAAATTTCTCTTTGATATCGACCAAACGACTGACCGCACCCGGAATCGCTTCGATAAGCGAATCGATCTTACCCGGTTTGGCCGGTAAAAGAGATATCCCGTTTTCATCCATAATGATAAAGGCGGCCGGTTCGACAATTGCTCCGCCTCCGCCGCCAGCTCCAAACCCGCCGGCAACTTTCTCTTTTTCACCTTCGCCACCGCCAGCACCAAATCCAACCGTCACCTTGATGACCGGGATAACCGTTTTGTTGCCGATTGTAATCGGGTCGCCAACAACTGAAGAGGATGATGCGATCTCTTTTAATTCGCCGACGATTCCTTTGATAACTTCCATCACCTGATTAGCCATTTTTTACCTCTTCTTCCAGACGTATGTCTTCGTTATATCCCATATCGGCAGATCGCGCCAAAGCTGACAGCTAATATAAAAAATCTTCCGATTTGGTATTGAGAATTCCATCTCTCCTGAATAGTTTGATGCCAAGTTATTTTCTATCCCAAAAGGTTGGTACGAAACCGATTTTCCCCAACCGGGCCATATCCCTGCCAAAGCAGAATTAAGGCCGTAGCTCATTCCGGCTAAAGCCGGATTCAGTCCGGTTGGCTGTAAGCGCAGATTGATCCGATCCATTGTCGTCTCAGATGCGAAACGAGCCAGAAACAAAAGTAACGCTTTGATAAGATTAACGCGCGTCCTGAGGGAAAGTTTCCGTTTCCTACTGGACGGTTTGGACTCTTTTTTTACTTTTTTCTCTTTTTCTACTTTGGGGGTCCTCTTTTTTGATAATGAAATTTTTCTGTAATAATTCCATGACCCCAAAAATAATCCCACGCCTCTGGCAGAATGATAAGCCAAACCGCAATGCAGAATCGATAGTTGCAGGTGAAAATCGGACTTCTGGCTGGATATCAGAAGTTGTAACCGAGGGAAAAGAACTAACCCAGCGACAAGAATAATCGGAATCAATAGATAAATGATTAACATATTCTTAGTTTCGGCAAAAACCGACCGTTTCGACAGGCTGACCGGTAAATTCAAAAGGGTACTGGTAAAGCGACCAAGCC
>JAUUYJ010000175.1 GCA_030588275.1 Candidatus Zixiibacteriota bacterium
AAAAGACATGATATGTCTGCCCCCGTAGCTCACCTGGATAGAGCGAAGGTTTCCTAAACCTTAGGTAGCAGGTTCGAGTCCTGCCGGGGGTACCATAAATTACACCGTAGGTCGAAACCCTTGTGGTTTCGACAACCGCCCGAAGGGCGGACAATTGTTTATTGAAACCTACAAAGATTCAAACTTGTTTTGAGATATATAATGATTACCGAGAGAACAATCAAGAATGAAAATTCTTTGCCAGTCTGAACCAAGCGATGCTTGTCTGAAACGGACTAGTCCGACTCCGAGTCGTAATCGACTAATGCCAAGATATCATACCCCGGAAATTTGGCCCGACCATTAATAAACGACAACTCAACCAAAACCGCCACTGTCGATACCTCTGCCCCCAACTGCTCAACCATCTTACAAGCCGCCGCCAACGTCCCACCGGTCGCCAAAAGATCATCCAAAACGGCAACTTTGTCGCCAGAGGAAACGGCATCGGTATGAATCTCCAAACTATCGGTCCCGTACTCTAATTCGTAGTCGGCACTAATCGTTTCGTACGGCAGTTTACCCTTTTTGCGGATAAGTACCAGCGGCAGATTCATCCTGTCAGCCAAAGCCCCGCCAAACAAAAACCCGCGCGAATCAATCGCTGCAATTTTAGTAATCCCCCGCGCTTTAAAATGAGATTCAAACAGATCGAGCGACTCTTTGAATGCAACAGGGTCTGATAGCAAAGTCGAAATATCCCGAAACATAATCCCCGGCTTGGGAAAATCAGGCACGGCCCGAATTGCATCTTTTATTCTCTGACTCATATCCTCACCTTGTCGAAAAATCGGTAAACTGTTGATCGCATTCGATCTCTTCGACCTCCAGACCGGAGACCGAAGCATAACTTGGACCGACTCGCACGATCTTGATAAATTCTGCGATCATCCCCGCTTCACCACAAGCGACAATCTCTACCTGACCGGTCGGAAGGTTTTTGGCATAACCGGTCAGGCCGAGGCTTTTCGCTTCACGGCAGGTAAACCAGCGAAACCCAACCCCCTGAACCAAGCCGGTCACGATTATCTTAGTCGCTTTTTTTCCGAGATTCTTTGACAAGTTTAATCGCTTTGCGAACCGCCTTAAATGGATCGGTAACCGTTTCCACTTCCGGAAAAACATCCCACTTAAAGAGTGACACAATCGGTTTCTTATGTTTCAAACCAAAGGCCACTTCCGAAATCGTCCCATATTTCCCATGAAGCGAAATCAAAACATCACTACTTTGGACAACCAACAGATTGCGTCCCTCCCCCAAACCACTGGGGATAACAATATCGCAGTAAGAGTTGGCATCGGCGCGGTCGTTCCCGGGGATGATTCCCACGACCATTCCGCCTGCTTCTTTGGCCCCTTTTGCTGAAGCTTCCATAACACCTTTAAGCCCACCGTTAACAAGAACTGCTTTTTCTTCGGCAATCGCATGACCGACTGCGAATGCCTGATCTTTTAGTTTTTTGGCACATTTACCCGCACCAATAACACCAATAAATATTTTTTCTGATTTCCCCATAGACTCCCTTGTGACCCAGCCCCCCGGGTCGTGCTCAATTGTTTGTGCTCAATTTGTCCTACTTTTATCAAAATCGGGGCGACTGGAGTCGAACCAGCGACCTCTTAGTCCCGAACCAAGCACGCTACCATCTGCGCTACGCCCCGATATGATTGTCCAAAAATAACCGAAACGAATCATTTGTCAAGCATTGATTGATCCAAATTCATCGCGGCAATCTAATCTTCATTCCCCTCAAATCATCAAGCGTTTTCCCATCGGTAAAATTGAGATGAATCGGTGTAATCGAAACTTCACCAGAACGAATCGCCGAGATATCTGATCCGCGACTTTCCTTCCAGATCGGCTTTCCCGCTATCCAATAATATTTGCCCCCTCGTGGATCGGTCTTCTGAATAACTATATCGTCATAATCGCGCGTTCCCAAAGAGGTAAATGAAAACTTGTTATAGCCAGTCTTAACCTTGCCGGGGAAATTTATATTCAGAACTGTGGAACTGTTGATATTCAGATCGGGATACAGCTTCAAAAACCGCCTGATAAACCGAGCCGCATTTTTGAAGTCGGCCCCTTCAGAATCAACCATCGAAACCGCTATCGAAGGAACCCGCAGAAGTGATCCCTCAATCGCCGCCGCAATCGTCCCGGAGTACAAAACATCCTCACCCATGTTGGCACCATGATTGATCCCGGAGATTATCATATCCGGTTTTTTATGATTGAGAACCTCAAAAGCGGCCAGCATGACCGAGTCGGTCGGCGTTCCATCACATGAATAAATATTAGAGGCATGTTTGTGCATCCTCAGCGGTCGATTTAGAGTCAACGAATGACTGGTGGCCGATTGCTCCCGATCCGGAGCCACCATCAACAGCTCGTGATATCGGCTCAGTTCCTTAAAAAGTATCTTGATCCCAGGTGCATGCAGACCATCATCGTTGGTGATCAGAATTTTCAGTTTTCGATTTTTTTTAGCTATCATAATATTCCCTTAATACCATAACCTTTTCCATATCTGGCCAATAAACCGGCAGGTATCTTTTAATGGATTTATAAAAGAAACAGAATCGTCATAAATCGTCTCAATCGGAACTTCGGCAGTCGTGAAGCCGAGGTACCCCGACTGAAACAACATCTCGCTTTCGGTATCGTACCGATTACTTTTAAGGCACAATTTTTTGATAACATCTGCTTTTAAAAGTCGATATCCCGACTGCGAATCTCTGATCCGAGTCGTACCAAATATTGAGATTATAAGTGAGGTTAAATTATTGGTCAAGAGACGATCCCAGGGCATCTGCTTGATTTCGATGGTTCGGGTTCCGATAAGGATATCGGCTGTTTCATACCGGGCAATAAATTCTGCCAGATGCTCCGGCTTGTGTTGCAGATCGGCATCGATGGTAATAACAGCGTCGTAGTTATGATTAAGAGCAAACTCAAAACCGGTTTTTAAAGCAGCTCCCTTACCCCGATTTTTCTCGAAGTCGATAAATCGGCATCCACAGCCGCGAGCAACTTGGGCCGTATCATCTGAGGAACCATCGTTAATAATCAAAACATCATTCAGATCAAAAATAGGTCTGATCCGCTCCACCAGTTCCGGAATATATTGGGAAGCATTGAAGGCTGGAATAATCAATAGAATCTTGGGATTCATTGAAAAACCGATAGGGTATTATGGTCGGGGCGAGCCGATTTGAACGGCCGACCTCTCGCACCCCAAGCGAGTGCGCTAACCAGACTGCGCCACGCCCCGACACGAGCAAACAAGATGGACAAAATCTCAAAAAAGGCAAGGGAAAAGATTTAGTATATCCCTCAACTCCTTCTTGACCTCCCCCAAAATCGTTTCTGATTTTGCTTTTAGAATAAGTTTTTTCTTTTCAGGACCTTTTTCAACCCTGCGTAATTTCTTTCTGGCTCCGGCAATTGTATAATTTTCTTCGTATAGTAAGGTCTTAATCTGGTTAACCATTTCAATATCGCGCTTTTGATAATGCCGATTTCCCCCCTTATTCTTACGGGGATGAAGCATCGGAAATTCCTTTTCCCAAAACCTGAGAACGTACGCCTGAAGTCCGGTTATTCGGGCCACTTCGCTAATTGAATAATATAGCTTTTCATCTGTGAGGGTACTTGTCCGGGCCATAAATGCCTCCAATAAATCTTATCAGTGCCAAACTTCGGCTTTTAAGGGTCGGTTCATCAAGCGCGCCAATGCTTCGGCGGGTGGCGCATTTTCAAACAGAACCGAACAGACCGCTTCGGTAATTGGCATCTCAATATTATGCTTTTTGGCCAACTCCCGCGCCGATCGACAGGTTGTCACCCCTTCGGCAACCATTACCATCTCGTCCAGAATTTCCTGTAAATTCTTCCCCCGCCCCAATTGAAACCCTACATGCTGATTCCGGGAATGCTCCGAAATACAGGTTGTCACCAGATCGCCAACCCCGGAAAGACCGACTAAGGTATCCGATCGTGCGCCTAATTCGGTCGCCAATCGGTTAATCTCTACCAACCCCCGTGAGATAAGGGCTCCCTGAGTGTTGTCCCCTAACCCAAGACCCCGCACAATTCCAGCCGCAATAGCAATAACATTTTTGAGCGAACCAGCCAGTTCAACGCCAATCAGATCATCGGACCGATAGACTCGAAATGTCGGATGCTTGAAGATCTCCTGCACCTCCCGACATTTGGTCTCGTCACCGGCAACGACAACCGAAGTTGGAAGACGACGAGCCACCTCCTCGGCATGCGATGGGCCGGAAATTGTTACAATTGATTCGACAACCGCTCCGCGCCACTCGTCACGGATTACCTCTGACATTCGCCGCAGGCTCCCCTCTTCAACCCCTTTACTGAGGTTAATGATCAAATCAGGAATGTCAGCCATCTGGCTCGAAAGGTTTTGGCAAACGGAACTGACCCTTTGGGCCGGCACAGAAAAAATAACAACATCACTTCCACTCACCGACTCAACCAGATTGTTGGTCAATGAAATTGAATCTTTTAATATCAGGCCGGGGAGCTTTTTAGGATGCTCCCTCTTGTCGATCAAAACCGCCAGCTCATTCGGATCAAATTCCCACATAGTCAGCTTATGTCCAACCTCGGCCAAAAGGTCAGCGTTGGCGAGTCCCCAAGACCCGGCACCGAGGATTGTAATTTTCTTATTCATCCGACCGCTTTTCTCGTTTTGAATCGGTTTTCGTTCCCAGCCAACAATCTCTTAATATTTTTTCGGTGCGTCACAACTATCAATGCGGTTAAGGAAGCGGAGGCGATTAGAAAGCCGGTCTCGATCTGTTTCCCCAGAATAAATCGCTCAAGATAAACAACCGACGTAAAAACAAACATGCCGATTAATGATCCAAGCGATATGTAGCGGGTAATAAAAACAACAAGGGCAAAAGTAATCACGGCAATGATCGTTTCCAAAGGCAAGAGAACAAGAAACAGGCCGAGAGTTGTGTTTACCCCTTTACCACCCTTAAATTTCAGGAATGGCGAAAAAGAATGACCCAGGACAGCGGCAATGCCACACAAAAGGCCAGCCGTAGGACGATTCAACCATGTCAGGTCGGCACTCCAAGATGGATCATACAGAGAGAAGCATAAGAAGACAACGGCAACCCCTTTTCCCACATCTCCGATAGTGGCGCCGATTGCCGGAATCGGACCGGCAACTCGCAAGACATTCGTCGCTCCGATATTTTCAGACCCCTGCCTGCGAATATCCCCATGACCGGAAAGGTATCCGGCCAAAAGTCCAAACGGGAGACCACCCACCAAAAACGAAATTGCCAGCGTCAAATAGAACATTACTTATTCATAAACCGTTTGTTTGACCTCACTTCAATACTTTGCGCCGGTACGCGATCCAGACTCCTTCGCCCGGCTTGATTCCCCGATCATGATAAATTTCAAAGATATCTCCTGATGAAGTGCGGACCAGATAACAATTCCGATGGCGACGCATCCGCCAACTCTTTTGCCTTGGTGCGCCACCGGCAAAACCCCAATCCTGCCAGTCATCCAATATCTCGTCAATATCAAAACACTGCTTATCTAAACAGAACGAGGTCGGCATTAATGATTGCCGATCTCGCTCTACATCGATTGGTCGCGATAAAAACTGCCACTCACCGTCAGCCATCAAGC
>JAUUYJ010000034.1 GCA_030588275.1 Candidatus Zixiibacteriota bacterium
AAATAGTACGGCAGGCCAAATACCAACCAGTTGGACAGACCGTACAGGTAGGAAAATTCCCCAACCCCTAGAATCCCACCATACCAGGTCGACACCAGCGTGGCAACAAAAGCGGGCAGGGTCAAGCGCCGGCCCGCTAATATCAAAGATTCCTGAGAGCTCTCTTTGTGAAACAGTCCGTAAATGGCAACGCCGATTAAAAAGGCCAGATACAGAACTATTATAGAGAGATCAACCGTTTCAACCATCAGATCGCCAATTTAAGATTGATGTACCAGTTCCGCTCTGCCGCTGGCCAGTAAGCAAAATAATCACCCCAGCGATATCCGAACGTTTCGTAGCGATGGTCAAACAGGTTATCAACCCGACCTTCAAGACTCATCGCCGCCCCGCCTAATATCGAACCGAGGTTGATGATCCCTTTCAGCGACGAAGTTGCATACGGAGCAATCGAAACATCTTCAAAGCTGTTCCCGATTTTAGCATACCGTCCGTCCAGTGAGACATACTGCCGTCCAACCGCCCGCAAGCGATAGACGACGCGATATCGGTCATAGCTGTAATCGACCACGAAGTTGGCTAAGTAGGATGGAGAGTTCGGGGTAGCCACGTCCCGATTTTTTATTGTCGTCGCACTATCGACCAACTGATCATATTTCTTGATCCAATTGTCATTGAAGGCATAGTTCGCTTCAAATGACAAACCGGGCCGCACAACTTTTTTCGCCGTCAAATCAATCCCTCGATGCACCGACCGTTCGGCGTTCCCATACGTTGGGAATCCATCATCGTTTAGTCGCCCATCAGGCACCAGGCCATTTCGATATTCCATCCAGAACAGGTTGGCGCCAAACTGGGCATCTTCGGAGTTGAAATTAAATCCCAGTTCAAAATTATAAACCTGCTCCGCCCCAACCAAAGGATCGCCATAAACGGTTATCGCACCGGTCGAATCGACAATTTCAAGATTGGGTCGATCGGCCGGATTGTCGGCATCGTCAATCATATCATCAATCGGGTCTTGCGATGCGACCGAAAAACTAAAATAGGAACTGACCCGTTCGCTGAAAGCATAGTTGATCCCCAAACGGGGTGAGAGAAACGTCCAGTTCAGATCATAAATTGTCGTTTCGAAATTACCTATCGGCGTTTGATGAATATTTTTGGATAGATGGCGCAACTGGAGGTTGGCAAACAGACTCAGGTTGTCAGTCATTGAACGGCGCACCGATGCGAACCCGGAGAAGTTATGGTACTTGCCAAAATACTCGTAATATCGATCAGGATCGCCCAACGTCAGATTCGACGGCGATAGCGCCTCAGCCCAAATCACCTCACCCCAATGCTCCGACTCAAAGAAATAGTAAGAGCCTCCGAAGCCGATTTCGGATCGTTCCTTATTTATGATGGTCCGACTGTTAAAGCCAATTTGATTCTTATTGACCCACTTGCGCCGAATCAGATCGGAACTCTGGGAGGATATGGAAAGGTTGTAATCTAAAAGATCATCCCCCATTTTTAACTGCTCATAATACCCTTTCCCTTTGATAAGGTACAGGCTGTTATAGAGCGTTACCGATTCACTGAAATTGTAAATATTATGGTATTCAAAATGGGGCTGACTAAAGTTATCGGTTTCATCATCATAGGAGTACCAATTGGTCCGGCGATTATTCTGCATCGTCAGGCGATCAATCCCATCCCATGACGCATGGGTGCGCATCGGTCCGCCATACATATTAAAAATCGAAAGCATGTTCGGATCAAGACGCCCCAACGAAAGGTAATAGGCCGAGCCATCGTACCAGGAATTTTCCCGGTACCCATCGGAGTACTGGGTCAGGTAGCTGGCCGAAATTGCCCAACCGTTATTCATCAGACCGGTCGCATAGCTGACCGAATTTTTCCGCATCAACCCAACCGTTTCTCCCTCGTGCCAGAAACCACCATACCCGGAGACCATTTCAAAAGATCGTCCGCGGGAAAAAGGACTGGTTAAAATGTTGACCGATCCACCAAAAACCGGATCGCCATAGAGCGCATTACCAACTCCACGCTGAATCTGAATATCGTCCGCATGCGAGGCAAAATCAGGCATATCAACAAAGTACAGCGCATGATCTTCCGGGTCGTTTAGGGGAACTCCATTAATATACACCGGCGTTCGGCGGGCGTTAAAACCGCGCATGCTGATATAGCTGTACCCCAACCCTCCACCGGCGTCGGAATAGCTATACAGATTGGGTGAAGTTTCCAACAACGCCGGAACCTCACCGATATCATAATCCCGCCTGATCTGTTCTCGATCAATATTCTGAAAACTAACCGGCGTTTGACCCGCAACCGCCCGACCGGCGGTAACGGTAATCCCATCCATCTGGTGGACCCGACCGGTCAGTTTGATAATCAGCTCATCGGTTGGTAGGTCCGACTTGATCGTTTTTGGGATATAGCCGGTGTGCGAAAAGGATAGCTGAATCTCAGAATTCGATGCGGTCGATATTTCAAACCGTCCCTCGCTGTCCGACATCACAGCCTGTTCAACAGCTGGGGAAACGATGGTAACATGGCTGATCGGCCTGTTGGATTGATCAACAATCAGACCTTTTATCAGTTCCGCTTGTGATACGGAGTACCCGGTCAAAGTTAATACGGTCAGGGAAAGTGTGAAAAAAAAGAAGGAAGAACAGATTCTGAAATTTTTGATACGTCTCACAGCATGCCTCCATTTCCTACGCCGGTATAACCCGGATCAGGTTCGGGGGGTATATTCTCAGGCCTGCTTTCGCCGGCCACCCTCATGGATATATCTAAAAAACCAAGCCGCCGCACCGCCACCCCGATCCGGGGGAAATCGTTTTGACTAAATGCGGAAAATGGGATGATTGACAGATACTTCAAGGAGATTTATCTGCCGTTTCCCTCCGCCGGCACGATCCGGATCAGGTTGTGGGGTTCTATTCTCAGGCCTGCATTCTGCTGGCCACGCCCAACGGCTGTCTTTTTTTCTGCGGAAAATATGGCGAATTCGTATAAAAATGGCAAGCGATAAGTTGATATGGGTCCATTTTTTGTATAACTTTAATGATTACATAAGCCGTATGAGAAACTGGATATTAAGGCCCAAACCGATAACTGGTTTATAAAAAATAATTTGCTCTGGAGAAAACCGATGTCAAAGAAGAATGAAAACGGACCAGAGATAAAAGATGGTGTGAAAAAGCATTATAGCGATGCGATTTTGACAACCGAGCGGAATAACGCTTGTTGCGGCGGAGAAACGGTAGCCCAGGGAAAGTACGCCGCCTTGGCCGGCTATTCAGGCGACCAGCTTAATATGTTGCCGGAGGGGATCAATGCCGCTTCTTTCGGATGCGGTAACCCGGTTGCCTTTATGGAAATTAAAGAGGGTGAAGTCGTTTTGGACCTCGGATGCGGACCGGGACTTGATCTGTTTTTGGCCGCCGCCAAGGTTGGCAGTTCTGGAAGAGTTATCGGCCTAGACATGACCCCTGAGATGATCGACAAGGCGAACGAAAATATCGCCAAATCAAAGGCGACCAACATTGAGGTTCGACTTGGCGAAATGGAAAAGATGCCGGTTGAGGATAGCTCTATTGATTGGGTCATCTCCAATTGCGTCATCAACCTCTCACCCGATAAGAAAAAAGTCTTCAGCGAAATTTTCAGGGTCCTCAAACCGGGTGGAAAAATCCTCGTCTCAGATATTGTCACGACCGGCGAACTTCCCGAAGCGGTCTTAAACGATCCGTTGGCCTGGTCCGGCTGTATGGCCGGTGCGATGATGGAAGAGGCCTATCTTGATTTAGCTCGCGAGGCTGGGTTAACCGATGTCAAAGTCATCGGACGCCTTGATTATGATCGCTCGCAGATGGCATCCTTTGCCTCCGGTTGTTGTTCTGATGGTCAGGACTGTCTCCCCTCGGATGTGATTGAAGCGTTGACTGGTAAATTATCATCGATTCGTCTCTCCGGAGAAAAATCGGCGTGAGATCAATCGGCCACACAATGATAGTTGTCATAGGCATCAGTTTACTGTTACTCTTTTCAACTGTAAAAACCGATGCCACCCCACCGGATGTTTCCGACCCGGCGATTGTTAATTTTCTTCAGCGCAGTTTTCAGTATGATTATACAACCGTCACCGATGATGCTTCGCTTCGCAGACTTGTTGATTCCCTCGATTATCAGATTATGATGATCAACTACCGCACCATCCTCGAAAAGACCGCTCCCAATGATATCTCACCATCAGGCCAGCGCTTCAAACAAAAACTGGAACGCCGCTATCAGGAAATTATCCATGATGGCTACCTGTACCATGTTTTTTCTGACTGGCAAAATAAAACCGAGGACAAAGTTGCGCAGGCGTTTATTGACCTGTTTCTTTTTGACCGAGAGCAGTTGATCTCCTATCCGCAAGGGATGGGGCCAGTCCGTTCATTGGCCGAGCGGTTGTCGGGACGACTCCAAAATTTTAACTTCATGCTGGATGGAAAATACTACACCGTTAACGATATTCGGCAGTTGATTGCCATCGATAATGATAGCACCCGTCAACTGGCTCGTCGGTTGGTTGACCTGCGGCGCGATTCCAGCGCCGTTCTCGCTTCCGATGCCCAAGTTCTTTACAATATGTACAACGGGATGGGATTGGAAAAGGGAGGGCGAACCTGGCAGGAATATCTGTTTTTGCCTTACAGTTTTGATTATCCCGAATGGATAACCATCGCGCAGAAGATTAATGACGCTACCGATGAAATTTATTTTACGGCCCTCAATGCGCTAAAGGGCAAGCATCATCTTGAGAATTCCGCCAGTTTTGAAATCGATATGATTTCAAATCGCCAGGCCGTTTTACCCGACAGCTTTTTTACTCAGGATAAAATTAACAAGGGAGTAGTCCAGCTACTGAAAAATATTGGGCTAACAGACCTGACCGAACGCCTGACATCGCTTGACATTAATGATGCCGCAATGTTCCCCGCCACCCTCTTTCGTTATCCGCCGGATGACATTCTGTTTGTCAATCCCAATCGGCCGGGGTTCGCTGGATATTACCGTCTGTTGTCGGAGTTGGGCAAGGCATTGCCCTGGGTTTACGCCGATTCGACCTTACCATATCTGCTTCGCACCTATGCCCCCGGTACGGCGATCATGACCTCGGAACTTTTTATCACCCTCGGTACCGACCCTCAATTTTTGGCCTCCAATTTTGACATCCCTGAGCATGATATCTTGACTTATACCGAAGGGGCTAAGTTTCTCACGTTGTACCAAATTCGCAAAGTGACCCAGCATATCCTCTTCGATAACAAACTATCGTCGAACAAGAGGGATGATGCGGTGGAGCTGTACTGGTCATTGGAGAATTCGGTCATCGGTGCCCCGGACAGTTCTTATTTTTGGATTGATGCTTTGATTAGTGGGCGGATCGAAAAATACCCCAACCTCCTGGCTCAGGCATTTGGACGGTTTAAGATGCGTGAGATTTTGTACAATCGGATCGGACCCGATTATGCCCAATCGCCGGAGACCGGTCGTTTTTTGATTGATAATTTTTGTCGCCCCGGTCGAGCCCAAAGCTTGGAAGATTTTATTGGCTCATATTCTTCTGAACCACTTTCTGCTTCTGACCTGAAAAGACAAATGGAATAGTGGTAAAATTTTTGAGATAAAAATAAAAGCCCGGTCTCATTTTTTGACACCGGGCTTTTTATTGATTACCTGCAGTTTATTTTTATCGCAGTTACTGTCATACGGCTTCGGCGAAAATCGCTTTTTCCTCTTTGAATTTCTCCGCCAGAGCAATCTGCATCTCTTCCAACGTTTCGGCATCAAACTCCAGGGCGACGGCCGATGGGATTGAGGCCAGATCATCAGGCTGAAAATCGGTAAAACCGACACCCAACTTTTTGGCCATCATGCTCCCCAGGTTCAGATAGTGCGACAATGATACGGCACCACCATCATCTGCCTTCCTAGGCGTGTGATGCTCATAGACGGAGTTAACAATCTCTGGTGGGAAAGACCATTTATCCAGAAGCAAGAGCGCCACATCGGTATGGTTAAACCCAAAACACTCATCTTCGACATCAATAAAATTGAGATGACCTTCTTCGACTTTTGAGATAATTTGTAGATAGTCGTCTGATACCTTTTGAGTCAGGACCAGTTTTCCAATATCGTGTAATAGTCCGGCGATAAACGCCTCTTCGGCATGGGGCAAGCCAGATTTTTCTGCCAACATTCGTGATGCTATCGCGGTTGCTAGGCTATGCTCCCACAACTTATCCTGAATATCATTTTGACTGCCATCCTGAAACAGGCTGTGGGTGGAGGTAGCCAATACCAATGACCGCAAGGTATTGAATCCCAAAAGGACAATCGCCTCATGCAGAGTCGCGACCGCTTTGGCCCGTCCATAAAATGAGGAATTGGCCAGCTTCAAGACCCTCGCTGTCAACGATTGATCCGACATCAGATTTTTGATTATCTTTTCGATATCGGCATTGATATCTGAAGTAAGATTCATCAGGCTGGCGATAATCGTCGGGGTAGCCGGCAGATCACCGATTGTCGAAATAATTTTGTCTAACGCAAGATTTGATTCGAGTACTTTATCCATCTGTTGGGCGACCTTTGTTCAAGTGCATTTAATGGAATACTCCACTCCATGTATTATTTCGGCGAAAAAGGGCGGATATTTATCTATTTCAGACAGAAAGACCCAATTTGGATTATTTCTCAAAACCGCTAATTCTTCAGAATCTCCTTTAATTTCTCCTTTTGGCGCTTTTTGACCTGTTTCGGAATATCGCTTTCCCTGATAAATTGGCTGATTTCCTCAACCTGAACATCGATATTCCCTTTTATTTTGACCAGTTCATCGCGGCAGTTCAATAGATTCCACGCGACCTCTATTATATTGTAATAATTCCCCGGATCGTCCAGCAGGCGATTCCAAATTTTTAGGTAGTAAAATTCAGCAGTTTTGTAACTTCCCATTTCGTAATGAGCCTGAGCCAGCCCCCACAAGAAGGTCAATCCTTTGGGGTACATTTGGAAGAGACTACTGGCCATTTCGATCGCATCTTTATATCGTCCTTCATTTATATAGACCCAGATTAAAGCTGACCGAGCGGCGTCTTGAGATAGTTCGGAATAATTGGCGGCCCGGCGCAAATGGCTGATCCCTTTTTGTTTCTCATTTTTGAATAACGGGGTCCAATTGATCAGCTTGGTTTTGGCCGATTTCCAGTACCAGTATGACCCCAATCCAAGGGAGATATCATAAAAGGTTGTGTCAATTTTGTATCCGTCGGTAAAAGCTTCGCCCGCTTTTCGGCCGGTTTTTATCGCGCTCCACAAATGCCCAGCCCGGCCATTATAAAGCGACCGGAAAGCAAAAGCCTGCCCTAGAAAATAGTAGGCACAGGCTGAATCACCACCAGAGGATAGAATCTGTTGGGAGTAATGCTCGACACTGTCAAGAGCCAAGAACAGTTCTGCTTCGTACGAATCAGACTCGGCTGTCATCATTTTGGTCTGGGCCAGAATCGCTTTATATAGATGCCTGAACGGAAGCGAATCACTCTGGGGGATCAGCGAATCGATCAGTTTTTCGGCCCGGCCAAACTGCTCGTTGTAAATGGCGTCGTTGACCCGTCCGATATCGGTAATCAGGTTTTGATCAAACCGGGCAGGCCGGGCAGACTGGCCAACTGAGTTAAAAAGCAGGCATATGGTTAACCCAATAATCAGTGAACAGCAAATTCTGTTTCGCCAGCGCATACTGATAAATATTGAATGGAATGGCTAAGGGCAATTAGAATTAGATTCAATCAGGACTCAGGTTAATTATACAGAAGCGAAGCAACTATTAAGACGTGAAGATATAATACAATTACAGGCCGTAACAGGCCAACAATGTATAATCAACTTAGAAAAATCTTCGAAGAAATAGAAAAATAAGATAGGTCCAAAAACCGACGAGTCGGCTGGTGGGCTAAAAATAACCAATCATTGCGACTATCTCTGACGGTGCAATCTCCGGTTTGGAAATAGAAACCATCGAATATTTACCCTTGGTCAGGCCAATCAGATTACACTTATCACACGAATGAACCATATAATCCCGACCATTGATCGTCTCATGCTGGCGGGAAGGAATCTGATAATCACCCGAGGCGGTAACAAAAATCGACAACGGTCGTTGACCCTCGCAGATCAGTTCGATGTGACCAAACTGGATTCCCATAATGGTATCTACCGAAACCGCGACGATGCTTTCTAATATTTTGGGATCAGAACAGTTCAACTCAATACCGGTCTTATCTTTCAAATAGAGAAGCGGATCTCGACCCTGATAGCTTTGCCCTTCAGTTTCGACAGCCAGATGCGCCTCCATAAATGGGGCGACCTCAGTCTGGAACTGGTAGAATCCGCTTAAGAAATAGGCACCCAATAAACAGACAACCAATGAAGCGGCCGAAGCAATCGTAACTCTGCTCCAGCTAAAAGGGAATCGGGATGATCCGACCTCCCCGGCGGCATCAATTTCGTCTAATTTACCGAGTATATTTTTCTTAAGATCATCTGAAGCGACCTGATCTTCCCCTTTGTCCACGACAAAAGTTTTGAAGATACGCTCAAATTCATAGTGCGCCATACAATGGCGACACATCTTCAGATGTTTTTCAACATCCTGTGAATCGACATCACCGCTTTCGTTATCAATGATGTCGTACAGTTTTTCAAGTGCTTGGCGGCAGTTCAATTCAAAGGCTCCTTGATGAATCCGTTTTTGATAGCATAATCCCAAAGAGACTTCTGAAGCAGCTTTCTACCCCGGTGTAGCCGCGACTTGACGGTCCCGATCTGGAGGTCGGTGATATCGGCTATCTCCTGGTAGGAAAATCCTTCCAGAAACGACAGCACGACAACAATCCGAAAATCTTCTGGCAATCCCCCTATCGCCTCCTTGACGTCGTCGTCAAAGATTCGGGAGAAAAACTCCACTTCGGGGTTGGAAACAGATTTGACCTGAGCCAATTGACCAAACAGAAAACTATCGTCGATCTCATCAAAAGCCAAAGATTGTGGTGCTTTTGATTTGGAACGATAATTATTGATGAAAATATTGGTCATAATCTTAAACAGCCAGGCCTTGCAGTTGGTACCCTTTTCAAATCTATCGAAAAAGCGGTACGCCTTTAACATTGTTTCCTGTACCAAGTCCTCCGAGTCAGAGTCGTTCTTCGTCATCCGCCGGGCGGTTCTCATAAGAGGATCGACATGAATCATCGCCTCTTTTTCAAATCGTCGGCGTATCTCTTTTTTTGTCAAATCAGCCATGCCGCTCCACAAGCGGTTTCGATTGGCCAATTAATCATCAAAACAGATTTTGGGGCCAATTGTTCCCGCCGATAGGGTCAGTTGACGACAGTTTCTGCCGTCAGATCGCTCCATATAGAAGGAGATATCAATAAATATACAAAAATCGGCCAGTTATTGGTACATCTATCTAACTTCTGCTGCCGATATCATTTATCTGGATAAATCGATATCCCCGCATGATATATATATTTAATCCATAATCGGCCTCCGGTCAAACGATTTTTTTGCCGAATAACTCTGCCTGGAACGCAAAACCGCTTGAACCGAGCTAAATTATAACGTATTATCATTTACGCATGATGCTTGATGATAAAAAAGAGATTTTCGCCAAACTGACCGCTCAGGTTGCCTGCGCCGGTTGAGCTTCCAAAGTTGGCCCGGCGGCGCTGGGTGAGATATTAAAAAAATTCAATCCGCCCCAATCGGAAAACCTGTTGGTCGGAATTGATGGTGTCGATGATGCCGGGGTCTATAAAATTACCGATGATTTGGCTTTGGTCCAGACGGTCGATTTTTTCCCGCCGATTGTTGATGACCCATTTCTGTTTGGACAGGTTGCCGCCGCCAACGCTCTGTCTGACGTTTATGCGATGGGTGGAAAACCAGTTACCGCGTTGAATATTCTGGCGATCCCGCCCAATTTTCCTACCGATATGACTGCCGCTATCTTAAACGGTGGTGCGGACAAAGTTGCCGAAGCGGGTGGCGTTATTTGTGGTGGGCACAGCGTCAAGGATAATGAACTGAAATATGGGCTGGCGATCACCGGCCTGATCCATCCGGATAAGATCATCACCAATTCCGGCGCACAGGTGGGAGACTGTATCGTGCTGACCAAGCCGATCGGAACCGGGATAGTTTCAACCGCTATCAAGCAGAACAAAGCAAACGACGCACAGATCAATGCGGTTTCAAAATTAATGATTGAGTTGAACAAAAATGCCGGGGAGACGATGGCCCGGTTGGGAGCATCATCAGCGACCGACATCACTGGTTTTGGCTTGGCTGGTCATGCCTGCGAAATGGCAACCGGATCGGGTGTTTCGATTGAAATTGAGTTTGATAAAATTCCGCTGTTGGATGGTGCGATTGAATTTGCCAGGGCGGGAGTATTAACCGGTGGAGCCAACGCGACGCGCGATTATTTGAAAGAGAAAATTCAGATTGGCGCATCATTGGATAAATCAGCTTCCGATATTATCCACGATGCGCAAACATCCGGTGGCCTGTTTATTTCGTTGAATGAGGAAAAGGCGGATCGGTTGGTCGCAGAACTTAGCAGTTCAGCTTTCCCCGCAGTTATCATTGGCCGAGTCGTCGCCAAGGATAAGTTCGCCGTTAGTTTTCGGTAGGGAGGAACAATAATTAATATATTTTCACGCTTCAAATATCAAAATTATAATAACTCAGGATGCTTCTCAGTCAACCACACCATCAACAATTCTCTAAGTTCATCCGCTAAGTTTCTTGCCTCGGTTAGTTCTGTCAGTGTAATTGTACCGACCGCGTCGTAATTAACAACTCCCCTTTTTTTATTTATTGCCCCCAGAGAAATGATCAATTCAGACCCTGGATCAAAAGTAAATCTCAACGATTGAATTGTGCGATGATGTTGACCACTTCCACCTGGCATTCGATAGCCGGACGCTCGTAATGCAATCGTAGCACATCCCAGGCAAGCATTGTACGCAATAGCCAAACGCCAATCGAGAGTGATTACTTCTTTGGCCGATTCGCTAATATCTCGATCTACCTTTTCGAGTAATCCTTTGATTTCCTGCTGGCTTGACCTATGCTCCTTCAACCAACCATTACTGTACCAGTCTGGTAAGGTCATCATTGTCCCCTATAATAAAGAGCTTATCAGATTCCAGCACATTCTGTATGAAATTATTTTCCTCGCTCAGCTTGGCTCTAAATTCTTCAGGTGAATAAAGCGTCGGGTTCACCTCACGCATCACACTCTTTTCAATCGGCTCCAAAATGACAACCAATTCCCGAAACGACAGCGACCCAACAACTATTACATCAATGTCGCTGGAGCTGGTATCTTGTGCTCTGGCGACCGATCCATAAATCCAGGCAATCTCAATTTGCCCATCTGACTGTGAACGAAGTACATCCTTGAAAATATCAACCAGCCCAAAAGTCTTCATAACAATTGATCGCAACTCGGCAAAGACCGGGCTTGCAACATTTGCACGATAGAAAATATGGATACCGATTTTCTCAATTGTCAAAATTCCCGATGCGGTCAACGTTTTGAGCTCACGCTGAAGCGAACCGGGAGAATCGCCCAAAAGCCGGACCGCTTCCCTGAAATAGAAATGTTTTTCGGGATTAAGTAGAAATAATGCCAAAACCTTTCGGCGCACTTTGGAAAACAAGGCTTCACCGATTCCTGAGCCTACTCCAAAGTGTGAGTCGTATTGTGGTTCATTCGTACTCACTATTGGACCATTCGATTAGATTAATAATACACACGATACTCTTATCGACACAAATGAACCCTTTTTGAGACCAAATGTCAAACAAAAACTATGATTTCTGGTGACCACCCCTGATAAGAATACAAATCATAAGCCCAATTGTACCGAGATTGAAGCCATGATATCTTTGTAATCGTATAATTCGTTCGAGGATCGGTTCTGACGGTAGCCAATATTAAACAACGGTGTGATCTGCTTGCCATTCTGAAGAGCGAACGGCCTTGATACGGAAAGTGACAGGTTGGTGAGCCGATCGTCACGCCGGTCGCGCCAATAGTTACTTTCTATGATTGTCCCTGTCTCACCGACTTCCTCGGTAATTTCAAGCTCAATCACATCCACATAACTTTTATCAAAATAGGAAAATGATAACTCGGTTGTGATCTGACTGGGAAAGAAATGCTTCAAACCGCCCGATAAACTAACCCCTTCCCACAGATCAGACCAGGGGGAAAGATAGTCGATACTGTACCCCCGAACGGCGTAATCGCTATCGAGGTGTAGGCGACGATGCCCAAAGGAGATATTCAAACCGGTCTGCTGACCCAGCGGGCGGGAATAGCGTAACATAATACCGGTAATCTCAAACGGCTCCGATTCTTCTTTTTTACTTGAAGATAAGTTGCCAGACTCTTCTGATGTCAGACTGGGCTGATCAAACAGCCGCTGTGAATAATCGGCCCGGACCGCCAACGCATTCGACCCGAAAAATGAGAAGTTGGCACCGACGGCAAAATCAAAGCCTCGGTTCGATCCATAATCTGAATTGGTATAGCGGTTATTCAAAATCGAAGCGGACGTCTGTAAATGTATTTTTTGAGACAAGCGGTACCCTATATCAACTCCCGCCGTCGCCCCAACCTGATCGTACAGCTGATACAGCAGACCAAATTTTCGAGCCGCAACAGATCCGGCCAGCAGTATGGAGAGAGGTGACGATTCCGGGGTCAATATAGCCATCGCTGAAAAATCACCGCTCAGGTTCGACAAATCGCCATAGTTGGCATAGCCGTTGTACATTCCGTTTGCGGAGAACTGTACCGAGGAGGAGGGATAATATTTAAAGCCGAGTCCGAATGAGCTATAACTGTCGCCGGTTGAATTGGAATCGTTGAAAAGATTCCCGTTATAGGCCGACCCAATTGTTGCCTCGGTGACCAATTCAGACCTCACGCCGGAGGCGGCTAAAAACATCACGATCAGAACTGCCAGACTTAAAATTGACCGTTTCACAATTTCTTCTCCTCGTTATTGATGCACAATAATCGGGACAACGGCTTTCTACCGTCATCCCGATTACTCAGCAGGGTAAGAAGCTAAGACTGCTTTTTATTTCCCACCCTGATTTCCGCCACCTTTAGGACCAGTTCCATCACAGCTGCCGTTGCCACCCGTGCCACTACCAGAACCATCACAAACACCTGCGCCGTTCCCCTTCATTCCACCTAAGGAACCTAACCGTTTTTGAAACATGTTTCCGGTCGAAGCTTGAAGGCGGGTGAACTTTTTCGATTTGGTCATCTCTTTGTTTTGCGCCATTCCCTGACCTTTATTCTCGCCCAGCTTCCCATTTTGGTAGCCTTCACCATCGCCGGCATTCTTGATGTAGTCGGGGTCCTGGCCATTGGGGATGCCGTCACCATCATGATCAGGTGCGTTGTCATTGAAACCATCGCCATTAAGGTCAACAAAATTGCTTCCGTCGCCGTCACACTCTTGAGCCTGGGTGGTCGGAGCGGTCAGCATGACCAAGCCACAAATGGCTAGTGCGGTCAGTAAAAATTTCCCTGTCTTCATAATAAATTCCTTTCTTTCTATCAACTTCTTATGTTTTTAATCAGCCGGTACAAAGGCCAATCTCGGTTTTCTGATTGTGGAAGATCGTTGTTAATGTATTTCTTGTCTTTCCCCGCTCCTCCTTTCTTTCGCTTTGATTAT
>JAUUYJ010000058.1 GCA_030588275.1 Candidatus Zixiibacteriota bacterium
CGTCGGCGTTACAACAGAGGTATTTCGGCTTGGGACTATTTTTCGGAACGAAGCTCCATTTCAGGCCAGCCGGAAAACCGGCTCCGCCCCGACCACGAAGGCCGGAACTTTTGACCAGATCAATAACCTCATTCGGCTTGTAATCCTTGAAAACTTTGGCGAGTGCCTGATAGCCACCATTCTCGATATACCGTTCGATTTTGTGCTGTTCCGGATCATCGATATATTTGAAGAGAACCTGTTCCATCTTAGACGTCGTCCTTACTGTCTGTGGAGTCAGAATCTGGAGTGGCTGTTGAAGGTGCCTCTTGATTTTTATGGGCCGCATTGGTCCGCAGGTCGGCGATCAAACTGTCGATTTTTTCCCGCGTCAAATTTTCGTAGTAGGTGTCGTCGATCTGAAGCATCGGAGCGGCTGAACAACCACCCAAACATTCAACTGAAATCAGGGTAAACAGATTATCCTTGGTCGTCTCCCCCAGCTTGATCCCCAGCTTCTCCTGAATATAAAGAAGCATATTATCAGCACCTCGCAGAGAGCAGGAGATGTTGTGGCAGACCTGAAGCAGGTACCGTCCCGTTTCATTCTTAGGAAACATGGTATAGAACGAAGCCGCTTCGGCCACTTCGACATACGGAACCCGAATAATTTTTGCGATCTCTTTGTAGATTGCCGGATTCAGGTTGCCCACCTGCCGATACGCTTCGGTCAAGGCGGGTAAGATGGCCGAACGATGGGATGGATAACGAGCCATCCTGGTCTTGATTTTATCTATTGTTGTCGTTGTCAGAATCACCTGTCCACCTCTCCCAAAACAATATCAATCGAACCGATGCAGGTAATCACGTCAGCCACCAGAGCCCCTTCGATCATTGGAGTCAAAGCTTGCAAATTAATAAACGAAGGAGGGCGGACACGCATCCGGTACGGTTTGGTCGATCCGTCCGAAACCATATAAAAACCTAACTCACCTTTGGGTGATTCAATCGATTGATAGAACGATCCAGCCGGAACCTTGAAACCTTCGGTGATGATCTTGAAATGGAAAATCATCGCCTCCATATTGGTCAAGACCTCTTTTTTGGGCGGCAAAACCACACCCGGCACATCAGCTTGATACGGTCCCTCAGGCATCCCTTTGAGAGCCTGCTCAATGATCCTCAAAGATTGTCGCATCTCCTCCATCCGGATAAGATAGCGATCAAAACAATCGCCGGTTTTTCCAACCGGTACATCAAAATCAAAATTTTCATACCCTGAGTACGGCTCGGCCTTGCGGACATCGTAGCTAACTCCGGTCGAGCGCAAGAGCGGTCCGGTCAGAGACATATTTAACGCCTGCTCGGCGGTGATCCGCCCAACGTTGGTCAGTCGTTTTATCCAGATACGGTTGTTGGTCAGAAGATTTTCGTACTCGTTCATCCGTTCTGGAAAAACTTTTAATATATTTTTTACCTTTTTATCAAAATCAAGCGGCAGGTCGCAAGCCAATCCACCCACCCGGAAATAAGAGGACATCATCCTCGCCCCGGAAACCGATTCATAAATATCCATAATCAGTTCCCGTTCCCGGAAAGTATAGAGAAGCATCGACATCGCTCCGACATCAAGAGCATGAGTTCCAAGCCAAACCAGATGGTTATTCAGACGAGTAATTTCAGTCAGAAGAACGCGGCTCCACTTGACCTTCTCCGGAACCTCGATCCCCAACAGTTTTTCCACCGCCAGAACGTAACCAAGATTGTTTGACATCGGAGCCAAGTAATCCATCCGGTCGGTCAGCGGGATAACTTTGTAATACAGTTTGTCTTCGGCAGTCTTTTCGATTCCGGTATGCAGGTATCCGAGGTCTGGCGTGGCCTTGACGATCGTTTCACCATCCAGTTCCAGAATAACGCGCAAAACCCCATGGGTCGCCGGATGCTGAGGACCCAGATTGAGAGTCATCGTTTTGGAGGGAGCGGAACTGGTCACTTGGTAATCTCCGGCGGGTTATCTTTGTTGTGACTAAACTGCGGCTCTTCATAATGAAGCGGAAAATCTTTGCGATGGGGCCAACCCTCAAGCCCGTCCGGAGTAATAATGCGGCGCAGGTCGGGATGTCCCTCAAACTCGATTCCGAGCATATCGTAAACTTCCCGCTCAAGCCAGTCGGCTCCAGAATAGATCGGTTGAATCGAACGGATCGTCGGATTGAGATCGTCACCACGGTCGGCCAAAGTCGTGCGAATCAACAGCCGGCAATTGTGCGCAATCGAGAAGAAGTTGTAAATTAATTCAAAGCGTTTCTCAGGACAGTCGATCCAATCGACACCACAAATATCTGAGAGAAGTTCAAAACCAAATTTATCGTTCTCACTCAAAAATTGAGCCAGGTCAAAAATAGCTTCAGATTTGACCGAAATCGAGGACTGCCCACAGGATAAACTCTGCCCGGTTATACTGTCACCAAACTGCTCGGTAAGAGCCTGGTACAGATCGAGTTCAAATTTTGTCGTTTCAGTTTGTCCCATAATTCACAAGCTTATCCAAAAAAAACGGTCGCCTTTTGAAAAATAAAATCAGCCATTTACCCGCTGGATTATATTCTCCTTTTTATCCTTAATCGATTCTTTCATAACTTTGGCATGGAGTTTCATAACTCCATCAAGAAGCTGTTCCGGTCGGGGTGGGCAACCGGGGACATAAATATCGACCGGAATAATCCGATCAACACCCTGCAAAATAGCATAGTTATTAAACACTCCCCCGCAAGAAGCACAGGCTCCCATTGACAGCACCCATTTGGGGTTAGGCATCTGATCGTAAAGCCTTTTCACGACCGGTGCCATCTTATTTGAAACCCGTCCGGCCACAATCATCAGGTCGGCCTGGCGTGGAGAAGGTCGCAACACTTCCATCCCAAACCGGGACATATCATGATGGGAGGCAAAGGTCGAGATCATTTCGATCGCGCAACAGGCGAGGCCAAACCCAAACGGCCACATCGACGATTTCCGCGACCAGTTGACTAAGAAGTCAACTGTCGTCAGGATTATTGAATCGGGAATTTTTTCTTCTAATCCCATTTCAATGCTCCGGCTCGCAAAACATAAAAATACCCAACCAACAAGATGGCGATAAAAACCAGTATTTCGATTAACCCGAAAAGGCCCAGATGTTTGGAGATCACCGCCCAGGGATACAGAAAAACAACTTCGATATCAAAGACGATAAACAGAATTGCGATCATATAAAATTTGACCGAAAACCGTTCCTTAGTGTCACCGGTTGGTTCAATACCACTTTCGTACGGTTCTTCTTTGACACGACTTTTCGTCCGTTTGCCGATCAGAACCGACAAAGCGGTCATCGCCAAAGCGGCAAAAGTAACCAGCCCGATCAGAACAACTATTGGAAAAAAGGCTTCAAACATTGATACAATACCACCTTGTTTTATGATCGAAAGGGTAATAACATTCAATCATGCTGTCAATAGCAATCTGTTTCTTTCCTGTCATGATTTAATATTCGCTAACCTATCCAAAACCGGTCTAAAGCCGAGAACTATATGGTACGTAGCCATTTGCGAAAATGGACAATGTGTTATTTAAGGGCGATTTTGTCGGTTATTGATTAATTTAAGGCAGAACTCGGATATGATTGGAAAAGATCCACCCCCTGCGGCCACGATACACCTCGACCCGATAAACTCCCGGTTGTGAAATTTGGAATTCGGCTGAGATACCATCGGTTTCACCAGATAACTGGCCCGACCGGATCAGGCGAATCTTTCCCTTTAAAGGAAGTGAAATTTTTGCCACAGTTGACGAGCCAAGCCTGACCTCGCCTCCGCATAAAGCAGATTGATTACCCGATTCGATCTCAAATTGGAATGATGCCGCTTCACCCCAACGATAGTTGGAAATGAAAACGCGGCAATCCCGGATGGCGGAATATATCTGATTTTTGGCAGTACTGAAATCGTCCGACAACGATTCGTTTAATATGAGATGACTCCGAAGTGATTTGAACTGGACCTTGTAAGGAAATATCGTCAAGCGCAACGGCCCGGCGCGGTACAAAAAGCCATGAGCATCAACCGAACCGATCCCAACCACTTTTCTGGTTTGCGAGAGGTCATCCCATTTACGCAAAATCCGACTGGTTGGCGCCTTAAGCCACTTTCGAGGGGACAGGACCATCATAATCTGGTTATAAAACGTCAGATGCTCCATCCATTCCGACATCTGGTTCCAAATTTCCAAACCATCAAAACCTTCCACTTCCCAGTCGGTCCAGGGGTACGAGCGGTAGCGGGCGTCGCGGCCCCGAACTTCATCAGGGTGAGCCAGAATACCCAGGGCCCCCTCTATACTGGCGGCGGTAACATACTCAGCTGCTGTCATATCTGATGGTTGTACCCGGTCGCTGTCCAAGACCAGATAATGGTTGCAGTCATCCTGGTCGTTATGCTCGTAGCCGATTAAGACCGGCATTGAACCGTAAAATTTCTCCTTGCCGTCAATTTTGGCCTGGAGTGTCATATGATCGGTGAAAATCAAATACTCGAGACCAGCCTGCCGGGCCAATTCAACCACCTCGGCGTGTGATTTGGTCCCATCTGAATCGGTCGTATGAATATGTATCGCGCCTGTCAATATCTGTCTGTTCATAGTTTCCTTGTCACGTAATCTAAATCAAAATTTCAGAAGAACCGCCCAATAATATTTCCGAAAAATAATTTTACTGATGACTCCCCAACGACCAAAAATATCGGCCAACTCTGCTTCCTCAAAATAATTTTTAAGGATAACATACTCTTCGCCACTTTCAAGATGGCGATGGCTATAACTGTTTATTTTTGCATCATCCCACTCGACCCGGTTATGAGTCTCACAAATCAGATTATTATCACAGATAAACGCTGAAGAGCCAGGCTTTAGAACCTTCTTGAGAGATTGCCCCAACGCCTCATGATCCTGCCGCCTGACATGAGAAATGATATAAGTCGCCAAAAGTCCATCGCACCGATTAGGAATAATCGGGAGTTTGTAAATATCTGCCTCGACCATCGAGATCGGACATTGGTAATTTTTATTGTGAGCTTCAAGCAACGTCTGTCGATTAATATCCAGCCCAATAATTTCCTGCGTCGTTTCAGAAACGATACGGGTCCAGAAACCGGTTCCACAAGCGATATCAAGAACTGTTTTTTGATGCAACCTTTCCTGCGAAATCTGATACAGATCGCTCAGCTCTGCCTGACGCACCGCATCATCCCGAAAATATATTTTATCGTACTCCCCAGCCCGCTTCCGGTAATATTCGATCATCCGATCATTGGTCATAATTGACCCCGCAGAATCTTATCTTTTGCATCAGGAACTTTGCGGAAAATCCATAGCCCGACCATCATCATCAAGGCTAATGATAGAATCGCCAGCCGGTATGGAATTTTTTCAGCCTCGGAACTGTCAGCCTGAATGAGTTCAGCGATAAATTTGTTCATCCCGCTACTGGATGAGAACAGGTAAACAATCACACCCCAGACAAGTGGACCAACAATGGCGGCCGCCCTACCGGAGAGGGTAAACAGACCAAAAAACTCTCCCAGTTTTTCGGGTGGGGTCAATTCCATCAAAAGTGGCCGAGAGACCGCCCAAACGCCACCTAAAAGGATTCCGATGAGCGGGCCAAGCAACCAGAAAACGGTTACTGAACTGTTCAGCGCCACAATCAACAACGCCACGATCCATCCGGTTACTATCCCAAACAAAACCCGCTTGGGAGACAAGCGGTCGGACAAATATCCAAAGGCAAACGCCCCGACCATAGCCGAAAGCGTCGAGATTATAAAAAATAATGTCCGGTCAGAATCACCCAAACCGAGAACCTTTTCGGTAAAGATTGCCATAAAAATTATCACCGTTGCTATCGCATCTTCAAAGAAAAAATCGGCAATTAAAAAACGAAGCAACCCCGGATATTTTTCGGTGGACCGAATCGACTTCAGAACCGACCGATAAGCATTTTTCAAACTGCCATCCGATGCCGTCTTGATCGGTTTCCGCTTTTCTTTGACAAACAGAAAAATCGGAATCGAAAACAGTCCAAACAGAATCGCCGTCGGCAAAAACGCCCCCGACTTGCCCGAACCGGTAATGAAAGAAATATTCAATCCAAACAGATCACCAGTCACAAACGGCAAAACCAAAATCATCCCAACGACAGAACCAAGATATCCAAGAGAAACCCCCATACCGGAAATTTTGCCGACATTATCCGACTCGGAAATATCATCCAGCATGGCGTTATAAAAAACCATCCCTCCTTCGTAGAAAAAATTGGAGAGACAAAAGAGAATCAAAACAACGACAATTATAGAGGGAGGCAATAGCGACATCGCGATAAGCGCAACGATTGATCCAACGGTAAAAATCATCAGATAACGACGCCGCCCGGATAAACTATGGTCAGATAGGTATCCAAGGGCCGGCATTATTAAAGCGACCAATAGCATCGAGACCGAATGGGCAATTGAATAATGAATATCCTGATAGCCCAGATCAATAACCAGCCACCCGGCAAAATACAGTGACAAAATATTCATCGAGTAAATGGTGTTGGCGAAATCGTACATCCCCCAGGATAATCTGTCGCGTCGCCAAATTGAACCGGTTGCATTCATCCGGGTATTATACCAATAATATCCACGCGGAGCAAAAGATGATTTTCCTGCAACCTGAACGGCTCAAATCCGTCTTATAAGATATACGAAAAAGATTTTGGGGAAAATATCCAGGAGGGTCGGATGAAATTTGTTATTACGTTTTTATTGATCAGTATGCTTATCGCATCACCCGCAATGGCCGGGAGCCGGTACGGCAGTTCGCATAATAATCAGGAAAGCAACGTTTCGCTCTCGCTGTTTGAAAGAGGCGGCCTGACTATTGATGACATCAATATCGAAATTGATGACGGCGATATTATCCTCAGGCATGTTGATACCGATGAGGATGTTATTTTTACCAGCGAGTACGAATTGATCGTCAACGGCAAAAAGGTAGTGACAAACCCGGAACAACAAGAAATTATCGAAGAGTTTTACCATACCTTCTTTGAGACGGTGGAAAAGGTAACCGAGATCGGTTATGAAGGAGTCGCCATCGGCTGGGAAGGGGCCAAGCTTGGCTTAAAGGCAATTGCCAAAGTTTTCAAACTCCTCCACCCGGAGTACGATGCCAACGATCTGGAAAATGAGATGGAAGTGGAAGCGGACAAGCTTGAAGAGCGGGCTGAAGTGTTGGAAGAGATGGCCGAAAAAGTTGAAGATTTAGTCGATCACCTTGAAGATTTATTCTACGAGATGGAAGATTCTATCCCGGAGATGGCCTCGCTCGACTGGTAAAAAATAGAGAGTGATATAAAGAGAAGTAACAAAAACAAAAAGACTTAGACACACCCCCTCCCCTATGTATGAAGTAGATAAGGACAGGGCGGCCATTTAGATGGCCGCCCTTTTTTGCATGGAGTAATCCGTTGAACAGACAGTGCATCTGACCTACTATATTTACTGAAATATTTTATGCCTGTTCCCCTCTTGAGAGGGGTGGCCCGAAGGGCCGGGGTGTGTAAGATGGATATAGCTGTTCTGTGGTTGTGGTTGGTGTACGTCCCAGTGCGCCAACAAATTGTATTGCAGGCAGACAGTGACTTCCCGCATAGGACTTTCCCCCCAGCAAGCTGGGGCCACCATGCCAGTCACTTGATTATTACTGAATATTAATCTTGATACTGGCGACAGCCGAAAAGCGGCGATGCCGTCAATCAACTATAATACGGATTGGTGCCAGCCATATGGTCGGTGACATCAACAATCTCGGTCACTTCCGGCACTTTCTCGGTTAAGATCTCCTTGATACCATAGCTCAGCGTCTGAGCCGCCGAGGCACATCCCTGACAACCACCACTCATCGTCAAGAACAGAACGGTCCCCTTGACATCCCGAATAACGACAGAACCGCCGTGCGATTGCAAACCAGGATTGATTTCGGCATCAATGACATCCTGTACCTTGCTCCACAGCTCTTTGTTGGTCGGTTGCTCTTTGTCAAAATCTTCGGAGATCAAAGCTTCGCCGGTCTGAATCTTCTCCCGGATAACCGCACCAATTTTGCCAGCCATTTCAGACCACTCTTCGGCACCGGTTTTTCCAATAGTTATATTAGCTCCGGCGATCATGATGCGATCAACACCGGCAACTGAGAACAAACCTTCCAGAAGGGGTGATCCTTTGGCCATATCGCTATTAGTGCAATTGGCAAGACCATCATAAACAACCCGATCGATGACAAACTGACAGACGCTGGGGTCCATCTGCGGCTCGGCTAAGATTCTGATTTCATCTTTGTTGTCTGACATTACAACTCCTATATCCTACACATTAAATTTCTGTTTATCGATATCGCGCCGATTTTGCTCGATCTCGTGCAACTTGTCAAAGGCGAATATTCCTGAATCGTGACGATCTGAAAAAGCGATCCCCAAAGCATAGCGACCGATTATATCGAATTTTTCAATCTTGATATCAAGCGGAATACTGGCTGGGTCCAAAAGCTTTTCCCCGGTATCTTCACTGATGCATACGGCACATCGGCAATTAAGACGGAGATCATAAGGGGAGTACTCAACCCGTTTTCCATCAGGCCAGGTGATGGCCAGTTGATTATTGTCGGTCAACTCGACCTTCTCCGGCTCATAAGCCGATCCTTCGGCCGCTTCCTTTGATAGCTGTTTGATAAAATTATCGGCGATATTCAAAAACGATTTGGCCGCCTCAGAATCGGTGTTGTTTTGCAATATCGGAATTCCATCGTCGCCACTTTTCACAATGGCCGGATCGAGTGGAATACCACCGAGGAAATCAAGTTTTTCCCGCTTGGCCATTTCCTGTCCGCCACCGGTGTGGAAAATATCGGTATGCTCACCACAATGTGAACATTTAAAGCCAGACATATTTTCGATTATCCCAATGATCGGAACCTTAACGGTCTGAAACATCTGCAACCCTTTACGAGCAACACCCAACGCTACCTGCTGAGGGGTTGTGACGATCACCGCTCCGGTCAGATGCGCCTGTTGTGCCAATGTCAGCTGGACATCGCCGGTGCCGGGCGGAAGGTCAACCAACAGGTAATCTAACTCGCCCCACTTCACATTTCCCAAAAATTGCTGGATCATCTTAGTCGCCATCGGAGCCCGCCAGATTACCGGCTGGTCCTCATCCATCAAAATACCGATTGACATAAAATGGATTCCGTGCTTTTCGAGCGGTAGAAGAAACTCTCCCACAATCTGAGGCTTCTCTTTGCCTGCCCCCAACATTGCCGGTTGACTCGGGCCGTAAATATCGGCATCCATCAATCCGACTTTGTACCCTTTTTTCACCAAAGCCATCGCCAGATTGGCCGAAACGGTCGATTTCCCAACCCCTCCCTTGCCGCTGGCAATCGCGATAATATTGGAAACGTCTTTTAGCCCCGGAGGTCGATTCTGATTTTGCGGATTATTAGCCTGCTGGTTACCCGATTCTTTATTTGTCGCCATTTTTTATTTTTTCCTTTATAGAAAGCCTGTAACGCGATTGCAAACTTAGCTGGATATTCGAGCATCGCCCACATCTCTCAGCTAAAGCCAATCACTCCGTTTGACAGAACTCTCTTTTTTTAGGACCCCGTTTATCGGGGTTTACTACCGTCTTATACGCAACTTCGCCATAAAAGGCAAGGCCAGCTTGTCATTATATTTCAACCGGCCTACGGTCAAAAAGTTCACTCTCTATCCCGGGTGTTAGACAGATTGTAATAAATAACTTCGTACCGTTATTACGCTTGTCGAGGTCTGAGAAAGAAACCCATCCCTCCCAGTGCCGCCAGAATCAAAAGAGTCCCACAGAACAGAAAGACCATTGGCAAACCGAGATGTTCGGCAATCAACCCAATTATCAGACCGGATGCAACTTCTCCGATCGAGCAGGTCATATTATAAGCCGACAGAAAAGTTGCTCGTCCGGACGATTCAATCGCTAGGTTGATCGCCGTTGAAAACAACGGAGCAACTAATTCTCGTAAGCTGAAATAAAGGACCATAACCAGCGGCAGGATCGATTCCCCGCCGATCCGAGGCAGGGCAGAAATGACCACCCCGGTCACCAGTAAAACCAGTACAATAATCGAAACGCTACCAGAATTTTTTATCATGATCGGACCGATGGCAAAAAAAGCAACGACCGCACCTGAGGCGGTCAACCATCCAAAATATTTAATATCAAACTCACCAAATTCGGACAGAAAAATTTGCCAGAACTGATCGACCCCTTCAAAGGCAAAATTGGCCGCCAACGCCAACAGAAAGAGAACCGGAATAATGCGGTTGGACTTGAGCTGGCGAAACATCATCGAGAGCGGCTTCCAGAACTGTCCAACTTGGTGGCTATCGGAGCTATCACTCCCCGGCGAGCGAAATCCAAAAGCGACTATCAATCCAACCATCCCGCCAGCCAGTATGGGATAAAAGGTCACTATTTGATTATTGGAAAAGGCGTATCCAGCCGTAAACATCGCCACCGTGATTACTGCAATCCGGATGCGACTCCGGAGAATAAACAGACGAGGTAATATTTTACTTCTTTGAGACGGCTTAATCGAATCGACCGCCAGAGCCTCTCCCGCCCCGGAGATAAACGCCTCTGACAATCCGAACAGAATCTCCGCATAGATGAAGCCGGTAAGATCTCGAAACAGAATAAAAGTCAACCCGCTGAGGCCAAAGAGAAGGAAACCGAGAACAACCGACTTTTTGCGGCCAAAGCGGTCGGCTAAAAGGCCGGTTGGAATTTCAAAAATTAGCACCGAAGCTTCAAAAATGACTGCTAACAGGGCCACTTCGAATAACGTGATCTGATAATACCTGAAGTATAAAACATAAATCGGAAGGATGAATCCACCGCA
>JAUUYJ010000102.1 GCA_030588275.1 Candidatus Zixiibacteriota bacterium
AGCAGAATACGTACTATTTTTTTGAGCAGACCTCATTGCTCAATGGGCAAAGTGTTTGAAAGAAAAGAGAGAAGAAAAGAGAAAAAGATATGTTCAAGAGAATATTGGGATTGGCTTTGATACTGAGCTTGATGCTGTTGGTCGGATGTGCGCCGGATAAAAAGCACGGTTCCTCTGATGTTATAAATATTGTCGCGACGACCGGAATGATTGGTGATCTGGCCGAGAACATCGGCGGGCACCGAGTTGATGTTATTACTTTGATGGGTCCCGGTATCGACCCGCATCTTTATAAGGCGAGCGAACGGGATGTTTCGCGCATGAGTGGAGCCGATATTATTTTTTACAACGGGCTACATCTTGAAGGTGCGATGGCTGAAGTGCTGGAGCGGATGGGCCAACGGTCTCACACCGCCGCAGTATCTGAAGATCTTTCTGAAGATATTTTACTCTCTCCCCCCGAATTTAAGGGAGCGAACGATCCGCACATCTGGTTTGACGTTACCATCTGGATGACGGCGGCGAAGACGGTAAATCGCCACTTGACAACAAGTCGCCCCGAATTTAAGGCTGAGTTTGATGCCAATCTGACCGCTTACCTGGATAGCCTTGAAACCTTGCACCAGTTTGTTCTTGATATGGCTGGCCAGCTTCGTGAGGATAGGCGAGTTTTGATTACGGCCCATGATGCTTTTAATTATTTTGGACAGGTTTATGGATTTGAGGTCCGGGGCTTACAGGGTATCAGTACCGCTTCGGAAGCAGGTGCGGCTGATGTACGGGAGTTGGCCGAATTTATTGTCGAGCGGAAGATACCGGCCATGTTTGTCGAGACATCGGTTTCACCTCGAAATATTGAGGCGGTTAAAGCGGCGGTCGAGTCGCGCGATTATACAGTTGTTATTGGTGGCAACCTTTATTCCGATGCGATGGGTAATAAAGAGACGGTTGAGGGAACCTATCTGGGGATGGTTCGCCATAATATCAGGACAATTGTAACGGCCCTGTCTGATGACCGGGAGAAATTGAATTGAGCGAGATGGATAAAAATAATCCAGACAAAAATATTCCGGCGGTTGAAGTTGAGGATATGACCGTTGCTTATCGTGAAAAACCGGTTCTGTGGGATGTCGATCTGGTCGTCCCGTCCGGTGTTTTGATGGCGATTGTTGGCCCCAATGGAGCAGGTAAGACAACCCTTTTGAAGGCCACGCTCGGATTGATTAAACCGGCCGCAGGAAAAGTGTTGATATATGGACGTCCCTACCCCGAACAGAGGCAGTTGGTCGCTTATGTTCCGCAGAGGGGCACGGTTGACTGGGATTTTCCGACGACCGCTCTTGATGTAGTGATGATGGGTCGGTACGGTCATCTGGGATGGATCAGTCGCTTGAGCAAAAATGATCGGACGATTGCATTTGAGGCATTGGAAAAAGTTGGGATGGAAAAGTTTGCCGACCGGCAGATCAACCAGTTGTCCGGTGGCCAGCAACAACGGATTTTTCTGGCTCGTGCTTTGGTTCAGGATGCCCAAATTTATTTTATGGATGAGCCGTTTCAGGGGGTTGATGCGACAACCGAGCGGGCGATTATTGACCTCTTGCGGGATCTCCGCTCGTCCGGAAAAACTATTATCGTCGTGCACCATGATCTTCAATCGGTCCCGGAATATTTTGATTGGGTGACGCTTCTCAATGTCCGTAAAATTGCCGGCGGTCCGGTTGATGAGGTTTTTACCGAGAAAAATCTGCGAGCCGCATATGGTGGGCGAGTTGGATTCCTCGGTTTGACTCTAACCGAAAACAACTCTGTCAAAAAGGATTGACCCGATTGTTCTCCTTCGCATCTGATCTGATTTTTGATTACACCCTGCGAACAGTCGCGATGGGCTCGGCTGTTTTGGGTATGGTTTCCGGCGTTTTGGGTTGCTTTGCCGTGCTGCGCCGTCAATCCCTTTTGGGTGATGCTATTTCGCATGCCGCTTTGCCCGGAATCGTTTTGGCTTTTATCCTGACCGGCTCCAAGTCTCCTATGGTTCTTATTTTGGGTGCGGCTGTCGCCGGCTGGTTGGGGACGTTGAAGATCATCTCCATCGTCCGAATGACGCGGATTAAATATGACAGCGCGATGGCGATTGTCCTCTCGGTTTTTTTTGGACTCGGCCTGGTTCTTTTGACTTACGTTCAAAAAACTCCACAGGCGGCTCAGGCCGGACTGGATACTTTCTTGTTTGGACAGGCGGCGGCAATTTTGGAACGAGATGTTATCGTCATGTCGATTGTCGGGGCTTTCGGTGTCGGCCTTGTCTTGCTTTTTTGGAACCGTTTTAAAATACTCAGTTTTGATCCTGAGTTTGGCAAAAGCCTCGGCTTACCGATTCCGTTATTGGAAGTTCTGTTGACCAGCCTGTTGGTGATTGCGATTGTTTTGGGCTTGCAGACCGTCGGCGTTGTTCTGATGAGTGCGATGGTTGTCGCCCCGGCAGCATCGGCGCGCCAATGGACCGATCGGTTGGGGATGATGATTTTTCTGTCGGCGGTTTTTGGGGCTATCGCCGGTATTGGTGGAGCGGTAATTAGTAGTAGTGCGCAAAGGCTCCCTACCGGACCGACGATTGTTATCTGCATCAGTCTGATTTTTGTCGTCTCGTTACTCTTGGCTCCGAACCGAGGGTTGATCTGGAGTTGGCTCAGGTTTAGGCGCGACCGAAAACAGCTTCACCTCGATGCCGTGTTGTGCGATCTGTATTCGTTGGCGATGCATCACGATAATCGTCATCATGCGCACAGCATCGCCGTTTTGCGCACGATGCGTTCCGACCGGGGTGGCGGCGGAGTGCTGAAATCGTTGGAAGAGCTGGAAAAATTTGGCTGGGTCACTCATATCTCCGCCGATAATTGGGCCTTATCCGCATCCGGAATTGATCAGGCGATGAAAGTGGCCGCATCAATTGGAAAGCAACCGGAATGAGTACTCTTCAGTTTGAAATTCAACTTCTGGCGGCAGTAGTAGCGGCCGCCTGCGCCTTGCCCGGTGTATTTTTGGTCCTTAGAAAAACGGCATTGATGAGCGATGCCATCAGTCATTCGATTCTACTTGGTATTGTTCTCGCCTTTTTTGTCACCGGCGATCTTAGTTCACCTTGGTTGGTTTTGGCGGCGGCAGCGACCGGCATCCTGACCGTTGTCTTGGCCGAGTCGATCAACCGCACCGGTTTGGTGCGGGAGGATGCCTCAATCGGGTTGGTCTTCCCGGCTCTGTTCAGCCTCGGGGTAATCCTGATTTCCCGATATGCCGGAGATGTGCATCTTGATACCGATGCGGTCCTGCTTGGTGAGTTAGCCTTTGCGCCGTTTGATCGGTATGAGCTGTTTGGAGTTGATCTGGGACCACGTTCTCTGGCAGTCATGTCCGGTATATTGATTTTGAATTTAGGATTCATCATCGCCTTTTATAAAGAGCTGAAGATTGCCACTTTTGACCCCGGATTGGCCGCCGCGCTTGGCTTTTCGCCCCTTATAATAAATTATGCGCTGATGTCGGTCGTTTCGGTTACCGCCGTTGGTGCATTTGATGCGGTTGGTTCGATTTTGGTTGTGGCTTTGATGGTCACTCCGGCGGCAACCGCTTATTTATTAACCGACCGTTTGTCGGTGATGATTTGGCTAAGTGTTGGGTTCGGTGTCACCGCGGCCATTAGTGGGTACTGGATGGCTCATTGGCTGGATGCTTCGATTGCCGGGTCGATGGCAGTGATGTGTGGAGTTATATTCGGACTCGTTTTCCTGATAGCTCCGCAACAAGGTTTGATTACAATTGCCCGGCGGCGTTTGCGACAGAGAACCGAATTTGCCGAAGCGATGTTGACGATTCATTTGTCGCATCATGAGGGTCGTCCGGAGGAAAAAGAAGAGAGTGCGTTGGCGACGCTATATGTTCACATGCACTGGGATGAATCGTTTACGTCAAGGATAGCGCGCCGGGCCGAAGAGAATCAGTTGGTTGTCACCGAGGAAAACCAACTGATTTTGACCGATAAGGGGCGTCGTCTGGCCGAAGCGACAATGGCGTTGTAGGAGTTATTCTTCCAACATAAGTCAGATCAATTGACCTGCCACATGCGGTGAGAGTTAATTGTTGTGCGGAAGTTTTTGTTGGGGTTTGAAAGACCTAAGCATTTGATCCCTGCGACAGATTAATTAATACAAATTAATAATGACCAACTGTCACGAAAGATTATTGCGTTATTCTTCAGGCAGAGAGCCATCGGTGGTTGGCAACTGTCTAATAAAACGGGGGTCCCGTTTGATCTTGTCGGTTACGCGCAATTTTTTGAGCGGTGCGATGATCAGAGGGCAGAGCTTTTCATTAGAATCCGCATGGGCAGTATGCCAAGCCTGCTCAATCGCCCCATGCGCCGTACCAAAAATATGATGCTCGTCGATCAGATCATACAGACCGGTCCGCTTCATAACGTCGATGACGGCATCGCTCATATTGGCAAACGACATCTCGTATCCTTCCCGGCGCATCTTTGTTACCGTCTCAGCCAACATTTGCGCCCCGGATGAATCGAGTTCACTGATCCCGACTCCGATAATTACAACATATTTCAGTTCGGGGATTTTGTGCGGAAGGCGCAGAATTTTCTCTTTAAGGAAATCTGAATTCCCAAAGAACAGCGACCCATGAAAACGGATCAGAGCGATATGGCGGCATTGTTCCAGTTCAAAGCGACGCTGGTCCCGAAAACTACCATCCCGGTGCTTGGAGAGAAATGATATTGTCGGCATCATGCTTCGATACAGATATGAGCCGACCGAAAGAGCTACTCCGGTGAGAATCCCCCACTCCAGATGGGGCGCAAAAACCAGCGTGGCAATAAACGTCACAACGGCAATGACCCCGTCGTACCATTGCGCTTTCCAGATATTGACAACACCTCGAATATTTATCAGGCCAATAACGGCGGTCATAATAATCGCCGCCAAAACCGACTGCGGCAGATGATAAAGAAGAGGGGTTAAAAATAGTAAAACGACGACAACCAGACTGCTGGCAATAATATTTGAGAAGCCACAGGTGGCACCAGATTGGAAATTTATCGCACTACGAGCAAACGATCCGGATACGGCGTAACCCTGTGTAAAGGAGCCGCAAATATTGGCCAACCCCTGTCCGATTAACTCCTGATTAGTGTCAACGCGCTGGCCGGCTTTGGCCGCAATCGTTCGGGCTATTGAGATCGCCTCCATAAACCCGACTAAGGCGATGACAATCGCTATCGGTATCAGGGTGAAAATATTTCTCAGGTTCATCCCGCCGATTGACATCCCAGGAATTTCAAAGCTGGGCAAACCGGCTGGTATCTGACCGACAACCGCTCCACCACCAAGAAATGTTAATGAATCAACATCATCAAGCGGTTGGTTGCCAACCCGCAGGCGCCAGCGTTTCCCGCCGTCCGGGTGTGATTCGGGGAGGTCATTTTCGGTAAAGTAAACAGTTCTCCCCATCTCCTTCGTGGATACAAAAATATAACTGCGTAGATCGGTCCGGTGTCTGTTGATCAGTTTACGCAACTCGGTAATCTCGACTTCAAGCAGTTCCAGGTCGGCATGAATTCGAATTGCTTCAACTGAGTGAAGACCGTACTGATCGACCGCCGTGCGATATTGATCGCCCAGTTCCACTTTCCTGACTAATGCTGAACTGAGCCGGCTGAGATTTTTGTTAAACAGCTCAATATTGTGGGAAACGACCGTTGAGCCGACATCGTCTATGACCGCTTTGCGATTATGCTCAAATTCCAACGCCCACGATGCAACGGTGGTAATTGCAACCGCCACCAAAATCCCCGGAATCCGAGGGGTAATTTTTTTTATTACGATAATAATGACAAAGGCAACCAGAGCCAAAACCAGCGAAGGCCAATGGATATATGAGAGGGCCGATTGGAGAACGCGATAGATAGTCTGGTAATGGTGCTCCGCTTTGTTGACATCAATCCCGAAAAGACGGGCTAACTGGGAACTGGCGATGATCAGGGCGGCGGCATTGGTAAAGCCGTTAATAACCGGATGGGATAGAAAATTGACAACGATCCCCAACCGCAACAACCCGAGCGACAACTGAAAAAGCCCGATCAAAAGGGAAAGGATGATGGCGTATCCGATGAATCCTTCGGAGCCGGAGGTAGCCAAAGGTTCTAAGGCGGCGGCGGTCATGATCGAAACAATTGCTACCGGACCGGTCGATAAATGCCGACTGGAGCCAAATAACGAGGCCACGACCGGTGGCAAAAAAGCGGCGTACAACCCATACCACGAGGGTAGTCCGGCCAACTGAGCATTTGCCATCGATTGCGGTATGAGAACCAGCCCAACTGTTATTCCGGAAATAAAATCGGCGCGAAATGATTTGAGGGTATAATTTTCCAGCCACCCCAGGAAGGGGAATATCTTGATCCAACCGCCAAAGCGATTGTTCTGACCATTCATCGAATCGTTATTCTGATGTATCATTTACCGGGCAAGCCGTTTACAGATTATTCCCATCATTATAATAATCGGCCAGACCGGGCTTTATCGATAGCCCGGTCTGGCTTTCACGATTTTTTAAGATCAAAATTACAATATCGGTTGCCAATCCGGTTGTCAATTTAAACCGATTATCGGCATCCGGATCGGTAACAACATTTGGTCCGCCTTATTTGCGAGCCTCCCGCTTCTCCTTTTGATCGGAGATAACCTCTTCGGCAATAGATGCCGGCAAAGGCCGATATTCCAAAAATTCCATTGAGTAGTTGGCTCGACCGCTGGAGACGGTCCGCAACGCCGAGGCGTAGCCAAACATTTCCCGAAGGGGAACAACACCACCCAGTTTTTGCGAACCTTTGCGGAAACGCCTCATGCTGGACATTTTCCCCCGGCGACGGTTGATATCACCAATGATATCTCCCATATATTCATCCGGAGTGTTGATTTCGATCTTCATCATCGGTTCCAGGATTTGTGGTCCAGCTTTATGAATCACTTCTCTTAGCGCTTGTTGGGTACAAATCCTAAAGGCCATTTCGCTTGAGTCAACATCATGATGCGACCCATCGAGCAGGACAAATTTCATATCGACCATCGGATAATCGGCCAGGAGTCCTCTTTCGGCGGTCATCATAAACCCTTTTTTCACCGCCGGAATATATTCGGTCGGAATATGGCCACCTTTGATATGGCTAACAAATTCCAATCCATCTCCCGGATTCGGCTCCAGCCTGAATTCGATATGAGCAAACTGCCCTTTACCACCGGTCTGCTTCTTGTATTTGTATTTATGATGCGCCTCGCGGGTAATCGCTTCCCGGAAAGCTACCGCCGGTTTTCCGACGATGACGTCAACCTTATGCTCGGTCTTGAGCCGATCGACAATTACCTCAAGATGCAATTCACCCATCCCGGAGATAACCGTTTCTTCGGTTTCATCATCAAATTTGGTTTTAAAGGAGGGATCTTCCAGAGACAGGCGACTCAGCGCCATACCCAGTTTCTCACGTTCCTTTTTGGTCGCCGGTTCGATGCGCAGATCGACAACCGTTTCCGGGCAATGGATATCTTCTAAAAACAGCGGATGATCCTCATCACACAGCGTATCACCGGTCGTCGTATATTTCATTCCAACCAAAGCGGCAATATCACCAGCCCGGATAACGTCAAGTTCTTTTCGATCGGAGGCCTGAATCTTCATGATTCGCCCAACCCGTTCCCGCTTATCTTTGGTCGTATTAAAGACGTACGAACCGGCCTTCAACTCACCGGAATAGACCCGGACAAAAGTTTGCTGTCCAACGTACGGATCGTTGATAATCTTAAATGCCAACGCGGAAAAGGGGCCAGTGGCTGAGGGGCGTCTGGTTTCAACGATATCGGAATCATCAATTGAAATCCCCCGGACCATACCGCGATCCAATGGTGACGGCAGAAAATCGATGACAGCATCAAGAACCAACTGAATCCCTTTGTTCTTGAAGGCGGTGCCACAGAAGATCGGAGTAATACAATTGCCCAAAACCGCATGACGGGCGACAGCTTTGATCTCGTCGGAAGAAATCTCATCTTCGTTGAGGAATTTTTCCATCATATCATCATCAAAATCGGCTAACTTTTCCACCAGTAGAGAATGGAGTTCCTGCGCCTGTGGCAGAAGTGCTTGATGGATTTCGCTGATCTCTCGATCCAGACCATCGTATGTGATCTATTTCATCTCTACCAGATCAATGATTCCCTCAAAATTTTCTTCTGACCCAACCGGCATTTGGAAAGCAACGGCGTTGGCTCCCAGCATTTCATTCATGTCTTTAATCGTACCTAAGAAATCGGCGCCAGCCCGATCCATCTTATTGATAAAGGCGAT
>JAUUYJ010000386.1 GCA_030588275.1 Candidatus Zixiibacteriota bacterium
AGTCGATCGTAGTCAGCGGATTTTGATAATTGGAGGAGCTGGCTATGTCGGGTCGGTGATGACCCGCTATTTGCTCAAAAAGGGATACCATGTGGCGGTCCTTGACAACCTGATGTTTGGATATGATGCCTTAAAGGAGCTTGATAATCATCCGGCCTATCGCTTTTTCAAAGGTGATGCCCGAAATATCCAGGACCTTCTGACCGCTATTGATGGGGTCGATCATGTCGTTCATCTGGCGGCGATTGTAGGTGATCCGGCCTGTGCCCTCGATCCGCGCGCGACGATTGATATAAACTATGAAGCGTCAAAAATTTTGGTTGATGCCTGCCTTCATAAAAAAGTAAAAAGATTGCTGTTTGCCTCCTCCTGCTCCGTTTATGGTGCGGCTGAAAACGGCGAACTACTAACCGAAACCTCCCCATTGAACCCGGTCTCGTTGTATGCCGAAACAAGACTCCGTTCCGAAGAGGCGATTTTAAACCGAGCTGAAGCTCCTCTGGCGGTAACGATGTTTCGTCTTTCAACCGTTTTTGGATTTTCATATCGGCCTCGGTTTGATCTGGTTGTCAATATCCTGACTGCGCGCGCCTTGATCGACGGTGAGATATCAATCTTCGGCGGAAGCCAATGGCGACCCAACATCCACGTGCTTGACGTTGTGCGTGGGTTTGTGGCCGGGATCGAATCGCCTGAGGAGAAAATGGATCGACAGATTTTCAATCTCGGGTCCGAATCGGAAAATTATCGTATCTCCGAATTGGGCGATCTGGTGGCGGCCGCGATCCCCGGAACAAAAATTAAAACGGTTGATGCCGAAATGGATCGCCGTGACTACCGGGTCGGGTTTGATAAGATTGAACAGGCCTTAAATTACAAGGCTCAGATGTCTGTTGAAGATGGTATCAAAGAGATAATAAATGCCTACAATCAGAATAAATTTGGTCATTACTCCGAAGATCGTTATTCCAATTTCAAACTTCTGGGCGGTTGATCATTTTCCGCAACAATTAGTAAAAAATATATCTGGCACAAGACCGAGCAATAAAATAACTTCAAATTGAATGATGAATTGCTTTCCCAGTTCTGAGAATTAATCGGACGAACGAATGGCCGGAGAGATTGCTTGCCTTATCAGAAGATAAAATATTTGTCAATTGCACTTTTGCTGGGGTTGATTCTGGTTCGCATGATTGGCCTCGGTGCCGACCCGCCCCTGTTTTATGTCGGGCATGGAGATGGGCAACTGACCGATCCGTACCATATCACCCACTTTGCTCGCAACGCGACATTATTTGATGATGCCAACCCGTTTGAATATCATCGTTGGAATATTTTTAAAGCTTCTTTAGTTTCGCTTGCATCATACCTGATGTTTGCAATCTTCGGAGTTTCGCGAGTTGTTGCCAACCTCTCTTCTCTGTTTCTCTTTATGGGAGGATGTCTCTTTTTTCTGGGAGGAGTGTGGAAGGTCCGGAGAGACTCAACAGTTCTGATGGCCGGGTTTTTCCTTTTGATCAATAGCACGCTGTTTTTTTACGGTCGTTTACCATTTCTGGAAAATGGTTTGATCTTTATCTCAGGTCTTCTCTTTTTTGTGACCATCCGTTTTTACAATCGTCTCTGGGGTCAGTTATTAATTGG
>JAUUYJ010000302.1 GCA_030588275.1 Candidatus Zixiibacteriota bacterium
TACCGGACCGTGCCGGGCGCAGACGGGGAGTCTCCTCCCTATTTGGAAATATCTTTCAGCAAGGGCGAAACATAACGATTCGATCCAAGCCGCTTTCTGTCGATGTAAAATCTCTGCCACGAAAAGGGAAGACGTCTGAATTTTCAGGTGGTGTGGGGAGTTATAAAATTTCGGCGACGCTTGATAAAAATGTTGTGGAAGTTAACGAAGGGTTGACCTTGAAGGTCAAAATATCAGGACGGGGAAATGTCAAGTCGATTCCAGAGCCGAAGTTGCCCGATCTGCCCGATTTTCGAGTCGAAAAATCATCTTCCGATTTCAATCTGAATTTTGTCGATGAGGTGATGGGGGGAACAAAATATTTTGAATATCTTTTGATACCGAGGTTGCCGGGAGCGCAAAAAATTAAAGCGCTGAAACTGAATTATTTTGATCCCGGTCTGAAACGGTATCAGACCGCTTCGACTCGCCCCCTTGACTTGACCGTCAACAGAGGTGAACAGGCCGAAAATAATGATGTGCCATACAATATGGTTTCGGGGCAGATGCTGAAGTTGAATGAAACCGATATTCGGTTTATAAAGCCGGGGAATGGTTCGCTCCATCAGATGGGTGACATTTTACTTTTTTCCCCCCTGGCGATCGGTTCGGTGGCGATCCCGATATTGGCTATGATCGGCGGCTTGATTGATGTCCGTCGGCGCAAACATCTGGCCGGAAACGTGGCATATGCTCGGATGAGAAAGGCGCGGAAGGAAGCATCCAAAAGGCTAAAAAAAGCGGAGAGCTATCTGGCTCAGGATAATATCGGCTCGTTCTATGCCGAGCTGTCAGCCGCGCTATATCAATTTGTTGGGGACAAGCTGAATCTTCCGGCTCATGGTCTGACAACTGAACGAGTTCGAAGCGAACTAACCGATCAGTCCGTTTCTGAAGAGTTGATTGAGCAAACGATTAAGGTTCTCAACCTGGCCGATTTTGGTCGATTTGCCGGTTCATCGGCCCAATCAAGCGATCATGCTTTACAGCTGTCTCAAACTCGCGACATCATAATTAAGCTGGCGGAGGCATTATGATGCTTCGTCGGTTGGTTTTAATCTGTCTTTTACTTATTGCTACGGTCGCTGTTGCAGATGTACAACAAGAGAACGACGATTTGCTGAAAAATGGCAACGGTTTATATACCGAAGGAAAATATCAGGAGGCGATAGACCAGTACAGTAAAATCCTGGCCAATGGTCAGCATTCCTCAGAGTTGTATTACAATCTTGGGAATGCCAGTTTTCGAGAAGGACGACTGGGGTTGGCGATAATCAATTACATCCGGGCCAGCCGTCTTGACCCACGTGATGATGACATTAGGACTAATCTTGAATTTGCCCGGCAGTTTGTGGTCGATAAGATTGAGATTACCGAAGAGACCATAATTTTTGAGTACATCAATAATTTCTTCGGATACTTCAGCCTTGATGAGGTGACCTCGGTGACGTTGGTTCTGTTTGTCTTACTGGCGATTTTGGTCATCTTAGGTGTTATTTATAGAAGATTTGAGATTCCGATGCCGCTGATAACGGTTGTGATTGTCCTATTGGTTATTTCAACCGCAATAACAACGATCAAAATTGATCGGGATATTTTGACGAGAAACGGCGTCATTCTGGCTTTATCAACTGAGATTAAGAATGGACCGGGAGCCGGGTTTGATCTTCAGGTTACGGTTCACGCCGGACTTAATTTTAAGATTGAGCGGGAAGAGGCTGGATATTATTTGGTCAGTTTTGAGAATCGTTTAAAAGGCTGGGTTGATAAATCGGCGGTGGGTGAAATCTAAGCGGATGTTCGAGCGTAGCGAGTTACAGCCGCTTACCCCCTTGTGGGGTAGGCTGTCGCGTGCTTCGGCCAGTATTTGATGATAATTGGACGGCAGTTCAATGGCACGAACATCATGGCGGGAACCCACCCGAACTCCGATTGCTACGCCCCGATGGGGCTTCGCTCAGGAGTACGAATGGGCCACCGGTCCTTAAGTTATCTGGGCTCTTTTCCTCTGCTTACTCTATAATAATGATCATTCCCCAATTGAGTTGACAGGTAACCTGTTTTTCTCTACCTTTTTAGATTAATCCCGATCCGATCGGTATTTTTTGGTGTAAATATGAAATCTATTCTTAAGAAAAAACAGTTTTGGGGCGGCCTGATTGCGGTCGGTATTCTGATTTTTCTTTTCTACGATCTCAATATTACCAGAACCTATGAATTAGTCAAAAATCTGAAGCTTATCTATCTCGGTCCGATATTTTTTTCCAGCGCGCTAATCATTGTGTTCAAGGCTCTGCGCTGGCGGACGATTGTTAGCCGTGTTCGGAAAACGATGTTTTGGCCAGCTCTGACGCTTTATGCTACCGCTCAAGCGATTGGAACTTTGTTACCCGCTTTGACAGGTCAGGCCGGGCGAGTGATCTTTTTCTCACGCAAGGCAGAATTTACAAAAACCTATGCCTTTTCGACGATATTTCTGGAGATCGTATTTGACGGAGCCGGGTTGATTGGGTTAATGTTGATTAGTTCCAGCGCTTTTGCCTTCCCCCCGGAGTATCGTAAATATAGCTATATCATCGGGGCGGCGACGATTCTTCTATTTATCTTCTTCTACCTGAGCCTCCATTTTCAGAAGCGGATGGAGAAGATTGGGAAAAAGACAATTCTGCCTTTGTCGCGGCGGGTATATTTTGTCATGCGCAAGTTTTTCCGGTCGTTCAATGACGGAATTTCGGTCATGAAATCGACCGATAAGATATTTGTCGTATCGTTTCATACGATCATGTCCTGGCTGGTACATGTGGTGGCGGTCTATTTTTTACTCTTGATGTTTGATTTCAAGCTCGGAATCAGTCGTGAATGGGCGGCGGTGGTTATTATTATAATTAACTATTTGGCGTTGATGCTTCCGATCACACCGGGCAATATTGGCACTTTTCAGTTGGCTGTAGTTGCCGGGTTGAATCTGTTTGGAGTAGAAAAAACTGAGGCGGTTTTATTCTCGGTTGTATTATACCTTGTTGATATGTTGCCGATATTTGCTTTATCAGCCTTTTACCTCTTTAAGGAAAAGTTTTCGCTTTTTGAAATCAGTGAGGA
>JAUUYJ010000189.1 GCA_030588275.1 Candidatus Zixiibacteriota bacterium
CCGGGCAGACGGATAATCTCCATCCGATCCTGCAGCGGAAAAGGAATATCCATAAGAGAATTGGCCGTTGTCAAAAAGAGAACTTCGGAGAGGTCGAAGTCAAGCTCCAGATAGTTATCGGAGAATGCGACATTCTGCTCCGGATCGAGAACCTCGAGTAATGCGGCGGCCGGATCACCCCGAAAGTCGGCACCAATTTTGTCAACTTCATCAAGTAGAAAGACCGGGTTGGTCGATCCCGCTTTTTTTAACGACTGAATGATCCGTCCCGGCATCGAACCGATATAGGTTCGCCGGTGCCCTCGGATCTCCGCCTCGTCATGAATCCCACCTAATGACATCCTGACAAATTTCCGGTCGAGAGCCCGTGCGACCGATTTGCCCAGCGATGTTTTTCCAACACCGGGAGGGCCAACCAGACAGAGAATCGGACCCCGCACTTTGCCAGCCGTTTTCAATACTGCCAAATGTTCCATGATCCGTTTTTTCGGTTTATCGAGCCCGTAATGGTCATCATCCAGAATCTTTTTGACTTCCTTGAAATTGGTCCGATCTTCGGTTCTAGAACTCCAGGGGAGATCGAGAATCCAGTCGAGATACCCTCGGACAACGCCCGCTTCGGCTGAATAGGGGTGCATGCGAGATAGCTTTTTGATCTCTTCAAGGGCCCGTGCTTTGACCGCTTCGGGTGGATTAAGCTCATCAAGACGGCGTCTGATTTCGTCGGTATCTCCACCGGTGTCGTCAAACTGTCCCAACTCCTCTTTGATCGCCTTCATCTGCTGTTGCAGATAATATTCTCTCTGCGAACGTGACATCGATTCCCGAACGGTGCCGTCGATCTGCTGTTCTATTTTTAAAATCTCAATTTCGGCGGTCAACATATCGATTAAGGCATAGAGCTGTTTCTTGACCGATTCGGTTTCTAAGATCGTCTGCTTTTGGTCGTTTTTCTGCAGGAGATGAGCCGAGATTGTATCGGCTAACCGAGAATGATCGTTTATCCCGGACAGTTGCATCACAACCTCGTTAGGGAGGCGCCGATTGAGATGGACATAATCGGAGAAGAGATCAAAGACCCGACGGGCCAAAGCCTCCGCTTCGGTATCGTCTGAGGTTCGATCCGGCTCGATCACTTCAATCCGAACCGACATGAAACCGCCCGCCCGAACAACCGCTTTGGTCCGGCCCCGCATTAACCCTTCAACCAGGACCTTGATCGTTCCGTTCGGGAGTTTCATAACCTGCAGGACGCGAGCGACAACTCCGGTATCGTACAGATCTTTTTTGGTCGGATTGTCAACGGAAGCCTTTTTCTGCGCTACCAAAAATACCAACTTATCCTTGACCATCGCCTCCTGAAGAGCGTTTACCGTCATCTGCCGACCGATCAGGAGGGGGTAAATCATGTAGGGAAAGATAACAACATCCCGCAAGGGTAAAAGGGGCAGGCGCGGTTTGATATCTAGTGGTTCGTCATTATGTATATATTTCATTTTCTGCTCATCTTTTCTTTTCTACTTTTCCAAATCCTGCTTATCAGTGGTTTCTCCCTCAGCGGGCAGGCACAATATGCCACAAATGAACCAAAAATCAAGCTTTCTGATTACAATCAAGAAATTAAATGATCACCAATTTTGATCTGATATCTATAACCGCCCAAAAGAAAAAAAGTTGACATTTGGCTGATTATCGCTATATTCCTGCCCTAAAATAATGAGGTGGGGGTGTAGCTCAGGGGTAGAGCATCTGCCTTTTAAGCAGGTGGTCGAAGGTTCGATCCCTTCCACCCTCACCAGAAATTATTATCCCATGCGCCATTAGCTCAGCTGGTAGAGCAGTTGACTCTTAATCAATTGGTCCGGGGTTCGAATCCCTGATGGCGCATTTTTATATCTAGCTCATACCTCTTTGATAATTCCGTAATAAATATTTTTAGCCTTAACTGAGCCGTAATTGGGTCGTTCGATTTTAGTTGATGGGCGTAAGGACCGATATCTAATTAGGGAGTATAGAGGTTTTGTTAATCTGTTAAAGGAGATCGCCATGTCGTATCAAAGATTGATATTTGTAACCATTTTTTGCCTGATGATGGCCGTTCCGGCTGTGGCGATTGATCGAACCGGATACAACCAACTTGTCGAGTTGATGGATTCGGCCAAAATCGTTGAGGCGGATGTCTTCTCCCCAAAAAACTGGGAGAAGGCGACACGCTATTATGGCGAAGCGGCCGCCTATCTTGATCGAGGAAAGAAGCAGAAAGATATCGACAAGAAAGTCGAAAAGGGACGCGAGTTTGTCGAAAATTGCCTGAAGGCGACCGAAGTAACCAAGCTCTCTTTGCAGGAATATCTCCAACCGCGCGTAAAAGCGCAAAAAGCTGGGGCAGACGCATTGGTTCCTGAGCTGTACCTGAAAGCAGAAACACAATTTTTGAAGGCGACCGCCAAGGTAGAATCGGGCAACGTCAAGAGTGCGCTCAAAGAGGCGGAGAAGTCGATTCCGCTATTTGATTATGCCGAAATCGAGGCGATCCGGGCTGATATTCTTGGGGCCGCCGACCGTTTGATCGCCAAGGCGGAGGCAGATGATGCTACCAAGTACTCCCTTTCGACTTTAAATAAAGCAACAACGGCCCGCAAAAAGGGTGATGCCATGATCACCAACGACCGTTACAATCTGACCAATGCGATCGCCGAGGCGACCCGCGCCGAATACGAGGCGCGTCATGCTTCCAATATTGCGGCTTCGGTCCGGTCGTTGAATCGCAACGATCAGGCTTGGGAAAAGTTGATGCTGTTATACGAAATTCAGATGAACCGGGTCGGGACCGCGATTGGACTTGAACATCTGCCATTTGACGATGGTGCTATCGCCGCCGCCGATACGCTGATAAAACATATCGGTGGGATGAAGATTGAGAAAGCCGACATGAGTCGGTCATCATCCGATCTAAACAAAGCGTTGAGCGACCGGATGCTGAAGACGCTTGAGAAGTTGGGTGAAAGTACGATTGAAACCGATCCGGTGATATTGGCCTCCAAGCTTGACGACCGAGTGGCCGAATTGGTCGCGGCCAATACCCTGTTGTCCTCGGAAATGAAAGCATCGCAAACCGAGCTGGCATCATTATCGCAGGAGCATGAAGCGACATCGGTGGAGCTTGAAATTCGCCAGGCGAAAGAGGAGAAATTCAAAAAAGCCAAAATGAAGCTCAACCCGTCAGAGGGAGAGGTTCTGTTTAATTCTTCCAATGACGTTGTGCTTCGCTTGAGTGGATTGTCGTTTGATATTGGCAAAAGCGATATCAAGGATGACCACGTTCCGTTATTGGAAAAGGTTAAAGAGATCGTCTCAATGTTCCCCGACGCGACCTTGATGGTTGAAGGACATACCGACGCCACTGGTGATAACGCCGGTAACGTAACCTTGTCAGAAAAGCGGGCTTTTGCGGTGATGCAGTATCTCCGGCAATCGCTATTGATCTCTGCCAGTAAGATTCAGTCGATGGGGTACGGAGCGGATCGTCCGGTAGCGTCGAACCAAACGCCGGGTGGTCGTGCCAAGAACCGTCGCATCGATATCATCATCATGCAATAACAGGCATCGCCTGTTTCTTTGCTCAACGCGCTACGCTGTTTCGCCCCGCCAGTGGGTTTTAAGGCTCGCGCGGTAATTCACATTCAATAGTTTATTTGGGTCGGGAGCTTCACAGCTCCCGACCTTTTTTTGTAACCGGTAAATCATCCCGGATAAAATTTCTTACTGCTTATTTCTCCTATGCTACGGGATATCGATTCGGTATAATGAAGCATGGATGCAAATAATGATGTGACCAAAGAGATTGTGATCGTCTCCGACGGTACCGGCAAAACGGCGCGACGACTGATGGATGCAGTGTTGATTCAGTACTCGGAAAAAAATATTCAATTTTCTATCATACAAACCTTTCAGCAGATCCGAACGGAGAACGATGTCGATGATGCCCTCGGTCAGATCAATGATGACAGCTTGGTTCTTTTTTCGATAGTTTCTGAGCATCTGGCTGATTACCTGACCATGAAACTGACCGAGCGGAAGATTATTTACCTGTCTGTCCTTCAGCCGATGCTTGACGTTATCTCCAAATTCCTTGGAGTTCATCCCGATTACATGCCGGGGAAGTTGCAGATCATAAACGACAACTATTATCGCAAGATTGATGCTATCGGTTATGCGGTGCGCCACGATGATGGGAATGGGCAATATCTGGGGCGAGCCGATGCTGTTTTGGTCGGAATTTCTCGAACCTGCAAAACTCCGGTCAGTATGTATCTGGCCTGCAACTATGGTTTGAACGTGGCTAACATTCCGGTCGTTATTGATGACAACTGGACTGAGATGATTTTGGGACGGTTGGAGAGTGTTGCATCGGGGCGGATAATCGGACTGGTTATGCAACCGGACACGCTGGCATCGATCCGAGAGAATCGATCCCACAGTATGGTTGGGGATTATAAGTCGGGTGACCAGATGCTGGATTATTATGAAATTCGTAGGGTGGTGCAGGAATATCGATACAGCGTTGAGATGTTTGAGACTCATGGTTGGCCGGTCATTGATGTGACAAAGCGAGCGATTGAGGAGATATCGTCTGAGATTTACCGGCATGTTGGGCGATTGGGGACCAGTCCCTCATAGGTTGTCGCGCATTGTCTGTTTCTTGGGTTCGTCTTGGGTTCGCTTTCATTTTTCTTCAAAAAGCCAATTTGATATAAGTCGTTGTGCGATTGACAGTATAGGCAATTTGGGGTAGATTGGCTTGGGTTCGAATTGCATATAAAAAGTTTTTTCCAATCTCCTTTTTCCCCGCGTTAAAATGGATTGTCAATTATGTGGGGAGGTTCGGAATTAGTGGTGATGTTGTGGGGAAAGTGTAGGAAATGCTGTTTCTGTTACACACCCCGGCCCTCCGGGCCACACACAAGTGTGCTTTTAGGCCCCTCTCAAGAGGGGAACAGGCACAAGTACCTTTATTGGGGGGCACAAAGAATTGTATTGGCGGGACGCCTGTTTTAGATTAGTTGGTCGTCTCCCCCTGCCTGCCTTACTAAAATTTAAATTCAACATTATAAGTAAACCAGACTGGTACTGGCTGTCCACCATGGAGTGTCGGTTTGTATTTATACTCATAAGCGGCAGCAACTGTATTTCGTTCGAAGCCCATGTGAAGTCGGCTACATTCCTCCGCGATTGCCTTGAAAATAATTCCTCCCTCATTCACATATGCTTTAACTGTTACAATCGCTTCAAATCCGCCTTCGAGAGCGAGCCGAGGCCATACCGCATCTTCCTGGTGAATA
>JAUUYJ010000340.1 GCA_030588275.1 Candidatus Zixiibacteriota bacterium
CCACCATTGAAAACAAAATTTATCATGAACACGGCATCACCGACATTCGGTATCTCATCCCCGTTCGGATCGCCACAGATAAAATCGCAAACGTCTCCGACATCATTCCCATTACTATCTTCCTGACCGGGGTTGGCTATTTCGGGACAGTTATCACAACTATCGGGAATACCGTCGCTATCGCCATCAATTGCATCGTCAAAATCGGGGCATTGATCACAACCATCCGGGACCATATCACCATCGGCATCAAGACTGTCGCTAAAGCCGGGACAAAGGTCGCAGAGGTCGCCAGCACCATCTCCATCGCCGTCATCCTGAAGCGGGTTGGCCAGTGAGGGACAGTTATCGCACAGGTCACCGACCCCATCCCCGTCCAAATCGGCCTGATCAAAGTTGGCCGTCCAGAGACAATTATCAGAATCATTCGGAACACCATCTCCGTCAAAATCATCCGGGTCGATCAAGAGATTCAGGCTGTTTTTTACGTTCAACCGTCCCCCGGTAGCGGTAATATGATCGAGGGATGAAATCAGATCGACACCATCAAGAATCGCCGCTCTGATCATCAGAGCAACTCCGGCCGGATCGGATCTGACCTGCAACATCATATCTTCATCCAAAACGGCATACATCAAGGCAATCGCCCCGGTCACATGCGGGGTCGCCATCGAGGTGCCGGATAAGTACCCCTGGCTATTTCCCGGAGTCGTTGACAGAATGCTTGACCCCGGCGCTCCCAGATCAATCGTTTTGTAACCATAGGCGGCACTCGCCTTGTTGTCAGTCCGTGTCGTGTTGGTCACCGATATTAAATATGGGCTGGGGCAAGCGGTCGGAACATCGCCGGTAACGTCAATATCGATATTCAGATTAGCAGTTGCGGCGGCATTGAGAATTCCGATCTGCCCCATCGCATCATACATTGAACACCAAATCGGAAAATTATCCGGGTCTCCGTAGTCAACTCCAAAGGAGGAATTGGCCGACACAACAAAGGCACCGTTTGCTCCATCAGTTTCGTTATAGGTTGAACGCAATTCGACAATGTACCCATAGGCGGCAACAACCGTTGCTTCATTGCCTGAAGAGCCGGCAATCGGCATAACTTTCGCACCCCAGTTTACACCACTTATATTGCGGTTGTTATTTCCGATGGCGGCGGCAATACCAGCCACATGGGTCCCATGATAATCTGATGGGATGTTGCCATTATTACCATAAGCGTTCCACCCATCATAATCATCGACGTAGCCGTTACCGTCGTCATCTATTCCATTACCGGCAATCTCATCACCGTTTTTCCAATAATCGATATCAAGATGATTCAGATCAAACCCACCATCAACAATGGCAACAATTATTTCGTCACCCAAAACGGTCATCCCGCCGGTTATAATGTCCCAGGCTTCCGGCCCATCAATATCGGCATCAACCACTCCGCCACTCTGCCCGACATTATGCAGACCCCATTGTTGACCAAAGCCGGGATCGTTCGGAACGGTCGAGCGTTGCGATATAAAATGGTTAAACTGGCCGACAACAACATGGTCATCGGCCCGAACCGAGCTTAGCAGATCGTTATGTCCGGACGCTTTCATGTCGGAAGATTCATATTGGAAAAGCCAGATATTCAAACGGCGGGACAGTAACCTTTTTGGTTTGAGGTTTACCGATTTAAAATTGTCGGCGACAGAGCTGACCAGGGTTGCTTCGGTAAGTTGGATAATCAATTCTCCGACGACATAACCGGACTGGTCCGACTTATTGTCAATGGCATCGGCTGATAAACTGTCAACGCCTGAGAGCAGTTGAACCAGGATAAGCGCCGGCAAAACCATAAGTCCTGTCAATAATTTTCGGGGAATGCTCAATTCATGCCTCCATTTCCTGCCTGTGCCTGAATTTATGTAAACAAAAATATATTTAATTCTGCGTCATTTGGCCGATAGCCAGATATTTATAAATCTTGGTATTCTTGCAAAAATAATAACGACTCGTACCTATGTGAGGGTTGGTTCGACTCTTAATTTACCCAATAATTGGAAAATATGCAATATTGGATTTTTCCAACCCTTCTTCTAACTATATAAAGATTACTGACGGTTTTCCGCTAACTGTTACTAAGACTAAGATTAGAATTATCATTGCTTAAACGACCGCCGATATGTAAATATTTGAGTAAATTGTCACTGCGACCTGTGACCATTTTGGTATCTCTCAAAACTGACCCGATGGTCATAGGTAACTATTCTACCGATCTGTCCGATCTTATAAATATGAAGTTAATCATTACAACAATTCTAACGATCATCGGTGGTTGGATCGGATGGTGGCTGGGGAACCATATCGGCCTGTTTACCGCACTGGTTATTAGCATGATCGGTACCGGTTTGGGGATGTATGCCGGACGGCG
>JAUUYJ010000001.1 GCA_030588275.1 Candidatus Zixiibacteriota bacterium
ACCATCCGTTCTCCACTTTCTGCTTTCAACAATAAATCCATCAACCTCTTTAACCGCAATAAAAGAGATCGGTTCGATCCGGTCAATATTTAGCTTGCAACAATGATCTTTTTTTACCGCTTGACTCAATGAGTTCGATTGCCAAATATTAGATCATGCTGGGTAAAAGGAAAGCCGCGTTAGCCGCCATAGTTTTTACCATTTTGGTATTGGCGGCGGTCAACGTTGGGTGGTGGTGGTATTACCGGGCAATTAATATTTATCTCGAAGATCAGATGTCCCTCAGGTTGACTGGAACGGCCGCTTTGGCAAGTTTGGGGATATCAGGTGAAACGGTCGAAAATTTGCTGATCGAGGATATCGATGCCTACGCCGATATGTCTCAATACCTCGATTCGTTGGCCCAAATAGAATCCCTGTCAGAAGCGGCAATCATCGACCGTGATTTTTCCTATCTGGTTTCAACCAGGGCGGAGGTGGAAAACGAAGGGTATCTCCTGTCACAGATAAATTACGACTGGCTCTCGCTGGCTTTGGATGGTCGGGCCAATTCCAGTCGGCTGTATGAACTGGAAGGAACTTTCCTAAAATCTGCTTACGCCCCTTTATATGATAGTACCGGTCAGGTGGCGGCCATTATGGTGGTTGAGGCGGGGGTTTCATACTTTGATATTCTGAGCAGTTTGAAAAAAAATCTGTACCTACTGGCCGGATGGTCGGCTGGGATTATCGCTCTGCTTTTAATTTTTTATATTATCTATAACCGACGGTTGGCGTTGGCCGAGGCTAAACTTTTTCGGGCCGGATCGCAGGCCGCCTTGGGGCGGATGGTGGCGGTCGTTAGTCACGAGGTAAAAAACCCTCTTATGATTCTCCATGCCGCCGGAGAGCGTTTGGTCAATCGCTATAAAGATGAGGAAGCACAATTCATTGTCGAAGAGGTCGAGCGGCTCGACCAAATTGTTACCGGTTATCTGTCGTTTGCTCGTGGTGATAGTCTGGAATCAATCTCTTTCGACAAAGTTGATCTGGCCCAACTGGTGCAAAAAATCGTGATAGAATTTAAGCCTCAATTTGATAAGCAGAAGGCAAAATTGTTGTGCGACTTGGAAACCGATCAGCTTCCAATAAAGGCGGACCGAACCGGATTGCGCCAAGTGGTTATTAATCTGCTTCTCAACGGTCTGGAAGCGACGGCTGACAACGACGCCGATCGCATCGTTAGCATAGCTCTAAAGAGAAATGCGGAAATGGTATCTGTAATCGTATCTGATAATGGGCCGGGCATAAAAAAATCCAATCGTGACAAACTGTTTGAGCCTTTTTATACGACTAAGGTACAAGGGTCGGGGTTAGGTTTATACATGTGTCGAAAAATTGTGACGATGCACAATGGGACAATTGATGTTGTCAGGAGCGAAGATAGTTTGACCCGTTTTGAAATCTGTTTGCCGGTGGGAGACTGACATGAGTCGCATTCTTATTATTGATGATGAACCGAAAATGACCAAGCTCATCTCATTGACGTTGGAAGAGGCCGGGTATAATGTCGAGAGCGCCATAAACGGACGAGAGGGGATGGATGCTCTCAAGAAAAATGAATACGATCTGGTCGTTTCTGATATCAGGCTCCCCGCCCCGGATGGGATGGAGATTCTCGATTGGCTGACAAAAAACCGACCAGATACGATTGTCATTATGATGACCGCCTTTGCCGAAGTCAAAATGGCGGTGACGGCGATGAAAATGGGTGCGGCCGATTACCTGATTAAACCGTTCCCTCTGGATGAACTTAAGCTCCAGATAAGAAAACTGTTGAAGCATCGGCGTACCGAAGAATTAAAAAATATGCGGGAGCAGGATTTTGATGCACTGGCGTACGATAATTTTATTGGAAAATCTACCCCGGCCCAGAAATTTATCGAACTGTTGGGAAAAGTGGCGGTGACCGACACGACCGTTTTGATTTCGGGTGAATCGGGATCGGGCAAAGAGTTGGCGGCCCGGATGGTACATAATAAGTCAGATCGTCAAAGCAAACCGTTTGTCGCTGTCAACTGTGCCGCGCTAACCGAAACGTTATTGGAATCGGAACTGTTCGGGCATGAAAAAGGGGCTTTTACTGGAGCTATTGCCCGCAAGCCGGGACGGTTTGAACTGGCTGATGGGGGAACTATCTTTCTTGATGAAATTGGAGAAATGTCGCCAACACTACAGGCCAAACTGCTTCGAGTTCTGGAAGAAAAGCGGTTACTCCGGGTTGGTGGGGTAGAAAATATCAAAATTGATGTCAGGCTGGTGACCGCCACCAATCGGAATCTGAAGGAGATGGTCAAGGATGGCCGTTTCAGAGAAGATCTTTATTTCCGAATCAACGTCTTTCCGGTAACCGTGCCCCCATTGAGAGAGCGGGTCGAAGATATCCCCCGGTTAGCTCGGTATTTTCTGAAAAAGAAAAACTATCCGCATATTGAGGTTGAGCCGGAAGTGCTGGAATTATTAACCAAATATAGTTGGCCGGGAAACATCAGAGAGCTTAAAAACATTCTTGATCGAGCCATGATTTTGGCTGGTGGAGAACCTCTCGATCCCGGAACTGTTGGAATCGATGATGATGATCTGAATCAGGCCGGTGGCCCCGGTGCGCCTGGCTCAGGATTAGGACAATCGCTTGGAGAAACCGAAAAAAACCAGATTGAGGCCGCGCTTGAAAAGACCGGTGGGAATAAAACGGAGGCGGCCCGACTCCTCGGGATTACCCGCCGCCGGCTCTATTCCCGGATGAAAATTCACCAAATTGGGCAATGATCTGTCCGAAGCCGTACAGATGGCCGCTGAGGTACACCAAAACGGCCTGTCTGCCGTTTGCATATATGTCTTAATGGCTGTTGTAGTAAGCAGTTATGCCTGCTCGTTGGGTGCCACCTGAATGGCATGGATATTGAGGCTATAAGTATCGAGAATATGAAAGGACTATCTGATATGACAAAAAAAATAACGATATTTATAGCTTTCTTCCTGCTGATCGCGGTCAGTTTAACTCAAGCCCAATTGACTGATCGGCAGAGGCGTCTGCAAAACGCTCAGGAAAGAACAACCGATATAATCCAGCGGGCGCGGGCTATTGTAGCCGAATCTGGTTCGATCCGAGCCCGTAATTTACTTCAGGCGGCGGTTCGTTTGCACTCCAAATCGGTTGAACTGTCCGACCTCAGCATGATTAATTTCATGGAACAGTATATGTTGCAATCAGAAAAGTTGACGTTCAGCGCTCGGGGAAAGGCACAACGCTCGATTGCCATTACCCGTCAGGCTCTGGAGAATGAAGATAATGTGCGTCGTCGGCTGGAAGCGGCGACCGAGCGTTTGCGGCGGGCCGAAGAGTCGATCGATTCCCAGTCGCCTCAGGCGGTTCACCAAATGCTTCAAACGGCTCGACAAAAATTAGAGCGGGCTCGTGAGTTTTATCTCGACCATAGGCTCAAACCGGCCCTTCAGATGCTTCTGCAAACGGAACAGACACTCGGTAAGATGAAAGGGCGCCTCGGCGGATTGGCCGATTCGCGCCAACGGTATCAACATCTATTGGAAATGTTTCTCTCCGCTCAGGAGCGGATTAATTCAATGGAATCTCTGGGGGGAGGGCAGGCGTTAACCGAACGGCTTCAGAATATGGATCGTCTGCTCGAGCAAGCTCAAACGCGGGCCGAGCTGGGTGATTATGATGGAGCGGTTAAGCTCCTGCAAAAAGGGGTTGGCCAGATCAAGCGCTTGGCCGAAAGAGCCAAGGCACCTAATCAGGTAAGGACAGCGCTTGAGCGTACCCGGAGACAAGCTGAGCAGATTTCAGAGCAAGTGGCGGCATCATCAAACCGCCAGGTTCAAAAGATATATTCTGATATTGGAGAATATCTTAATAAGGCTGGTCAATTGGCTGACAGGGAGCAGTTTGATCGGGCGGCGATTCAGATTCAGGCGGCCCATCAACTATTGGTTCGCCTGACACGAATGTTAGGGGAATAGTCGTTGGTGGTACTGGCTCGAATGGTTCTTGTAGTTTGCCTTTTTTCTCTGGCTTCGTTCGGTTTGGCCGGAATTGCGGTTGCCCAGGAGGGTGAAGCGGAGGTGGGCCGGTCGGTCTCCAAATTTTCGGTTACGACCGGCGTGGAGTATCAGCTAATATCGCAGGAGTTTTACGACGCCTCAATTAGTACTTCCGATACATTATCCTATGATATTCTTGAAACCTGGAATCTATCACAAGATAAAATTGAAGATTTTATTTTTCGTACCAATCTGCGCTATCGAATCAGAAATTCAAAAACCAGCCTCGACCTGCTAACCAATTTTGAACTCTCCGGTGATCGGCTTTTGGGCCGGGGTGAGGGTTATTATCGAATCGGCGACAACTACAATAATATCAGGTTGTATGGGAAGTTTGAAGGGAAAGCGACTCAGGATGATCCTGATGATGCCAATCAGGGGTACAATTTTGTTCAGGGCTGGCTAAAAGGGACCAGGCGGTTAGCCTCGTCGGTCACGATTTGGGGACGGGTTGGATTTGAGCAGATCGGTTTCGAGGATTTCGCCGAGGTTGTGGTTGATTCTACAGATAGCAATCTGACAGCTTTGCCGAGTGGATATTATAATTTTGATTATTCGGTTCGGACCGGGCGGGTTGGTGGGAACTTTGCGCTGACCGATTTTTCACAGAGGCTTGATTGGCGGGCCGAATATAGCCATCGGCAGGTGCCCGATTCGGTCGAGGCAAATTATGACCAGTATCTGTTTGGGCTTGATTACAGCTATTTAGGGATGTCAAATTATATCAGTCTGGAGGCGGAGGGAGCCTTAAAAGATTATCCTCAACCTGGAGGGGGGCGGGATTTCTACTCCTTCAACTCTATCTTAAGAGGCAAGAGCGTTCTTAATCCCCGTTTTAATCTGGCAACTACATTACAGATATATTCTTACCGATATAGAATGCCGGACCTGATATACAACAATTATTCCTTACTGCGTGGGGAATTGTCTACTCCGATTAATATAATAGGCTGGGAGGCAGGCCCCCTGGTCAGAACTGAGTATCGTGATGAAGCAGAGGCCGAGAGTTACTCAGAGGAGTACCGACAGTGGGAATTGGGGCTGGTTGCCGACTATTTTAACCTGGGAAGTATTGGAAAGGCTGGGGGTGGGGGAGGCAGTGGGTCGGTAATCTTTTCCGGGGAAGTAACCTATGGAAAAAGGCATTACATCTTTGGCGGAGATATCCTTTCGTCATATCATTTTATCTCAACTTCAGTTATGCTTGGTTGCTCAATTTCTGAACACTTGCGGGTCGATTTTCTTTTTGATGGAAGCTTTGAAACTCACGATAAACAGATTGATGATTCTGATCTTTACCTCCTCTCGATTGGCGTAAGTAGCCGCTTTTAATCAAGTTGTGCAATTATTGCGCCAAAATAATCCTTGACATTTTGTCACTATGTGTTAGCTTGAATTTGTCTAGGGATTAGTTGTGTTTTAACGCACCTTTTCAAGAATCCGACGCACCTTAAAGTAGCTATAAAGTACTTCCAAGTACTTCACTGTTACACATTTGCTCTTACACCCCTTTTACTGGGATTAACTGACGTTTTGTTCAACAGAGGTTATTCTCTGAAAGGTTCCTTAATTTCACACTGGTGTATATTTATGATTCTTTACACTATGTTGAACAATCTTAAAGGAGCAATGTAATGAAGCAAAACAAGCTACTTATATTATCTTTGCTGGCCTCGTTTCTGCTTCTGACTATGGTTTCCTACGTTTCCGCTCAGAACGCCGTAACATTCGGCACTGTCGATGACTGCCCCAAACCTGTGGGTAGCACAGTTGACGTCGTTGTCTTAGTTGAGAACGGTGTTGATATCGCAGCGCTTGATATTGTCGGTCAAATAGTTTCTGATGGTAACGTTGATCTTGTAGTCACGGGCATAACTTTTGACGATCGTATGGGCTTTCCCGAAACCTTAGACCAAAGATTTCCGGTCTCAGATTGCGGTGGAGCTTTCCGTTTTGGTGCCATACAGTTAAATGAGACATATCTTATGGCAGGTAGCGGCCAAATCGCTACTTTGACATTAGAATATCTTTCTGACTGTGTTCTTGGTACTGCAACAATCGATGAAGCCACTGGTGACCAATGTGGTAATGATGTTATTACTACATTTGTTGGTACTGATGCTGTTTCGATTGCGCCGACGGTAAACAGCGGTGCTGTCAATGTCGTAAACGCCGCGCCATGGATAACCAACTGCCCCGGGGATTTCTCCGAATATTGGGGTACCCCCATTTTGTTGGATATCGATGCCGACGATCCTGATCTTGCATGTGGTTGTGATGCACTTTCCTTCTCCGTCACCAGTGGTCCTGGTTCCATCAATGTTGATGGTATTTACCAGTACACGCCGCTGGGTGCGGACGTTGGATGCCAACCTATCGAGATCACCGTCACGGATTCCTATGGTGGCACCGATGTGTGTTCATTCACCATCAGCGTGCTCAATATGGCTCCGATAGTTGACGAGTGCCCGAGCGAGGTAATCAATATACTTTGGGGTCAAACCGCAGTGGCTCAAGTCCACGCGTACGATCCCGACTCTGGACCATCTGGTCTTACTTATACGGTAGCCCCCAACGGCCACCCTGGCTCCGGCCAGGTTAACCCGGGCACCGGAGCTTTCACCTGGGTAACCAGCGAAGAGAACGCCTACATTGGCGACTTCGAATTTACAGTGATCGCTTCTGATGGTGCTAACGTGGACGCTTGTAATACCGAAAATGCTGATTCCTGCACTTTCGTGGTCCATGTTGAGCCTAAGTTCCAAGTAACGATCGAAAAGGTTCACGATCAACTTTTGGGTCATTTCACCAGCGTCTCCATTGACTTGAGCGGTTCTTATACCTCCATGGAAATGGGCGGTTACGATTTCTTAATCGCTTATGACGCTTCGATTTTGACCTTTGTAGATGCTGAGCCGGGTGCCCTTTTGGACGCCTGTGGCTGGGAATATTTCACTTACAGGTTTGGACCTGACGGAAACTGTGGAGGCGCATGTCCTTCCGGTATGCTTCGTTTGGTTGCTATGGCCGAAACCAACAATGGTGCCGCCCATCCTTCCTGTTTTGATTCCGATGCTGGTACTCAGCTTGCAGTGTTGAACTTCTTTGTTACACGCGACCATACGCATTCCTGCTTGTACCAACCGATTAAATGGTACTGGCTTGACTGCGGCGACAACACCATCTCTTCGAAGTTTGGTGATACGTTGCACATGGTTGACAATGTCTTCAAATATTATGGTGATGATGGTGCTGACACTTGGATTAACGTCACTAATCATGACGGTTTCCCGAGTTTCACCGGAAACAATGATATTTGCCTTGAAGGCGACAAAGAATATCCGCTGCGTTCGATCGACTTCAAAGAAGGTGGTATCGATATTATATGCGATAGCGCCATTGATGGACGCGGTGACATCAACGTCAACGGTATCGATTATGAAATCGCTGACGCTGTTATGTTCACCAACTTCTTCATCTCCGGTCTGTCTGCGTTTGGTGACCATGCCGAAGCTTCCATTGCGGCCTCTGATGCCAACGCTGATGGAGTTACCCTGACGGTTGCTGATCTTGTTTACATGGTCCGCGTCATCCAGGGCGACGCCCTTGCCTATCCGAAAGAACTGCCGAATCATTACGTCGATGCTTTCGATGTTAAGACTCAGGTTCTGGATAATGTCATGACCGTCAAATATGATGCCTCTGTCGAAGTTGGCGGCGTCTATTTGGTCTTTGACATCAATGGTACGGTCGGAGAGCCGACTCTCATCGACGGTGCATCCTCCATGGATGTCACGTATAACGTTGATGGTAATGAGTTGCGCATTGTGATCGTCGATCTTTATCAAGCTGATGCTATTCAGGCTGGTGCTCACGACTTGTTGTCCATCCCGGTCAACGGCTCGCTGACATTGCGTGAAGTCGAAGCGGCTGACTTTAATGGTGCTGCCATGACGTCAACCACTCGCGTTCTTCCGACCAAGTTTGAACTGGCTCAGAACTATCCCAACCCGTTCAACCCCTCCACTAAGATTATGCTGCGCCTGCCGGTTGCTTCCGATTATTCGGTCGCGATTTATAATATTGCCGGCCAGCTGATCCGCACTTACTCTGGTAATGCGAGTGCTGGTGATGTTTCTGTTGTGTGGGATGGTAAAGATGCTTCCGGTAGTCAAGTTGCTTCAGGTATGTACTTCTACAAGGCCAATGCCAGCAGTTTCTCGGCCTCCAAGAAGATGATCCTTATGAAGTAATTTTGTTTACCTGATTCACAACTAATTTTGTGAGTTACGCCCCGTTCCCTCTTGAGGGAGCGGGGTTTTTTAGTGGCTGTAGGAGTGAAACGACGTACAGCCACTTACCCCTGAGCGTAGCGAACGGGGTTAGTGAAGGAACAAAGGCTGTAGGAGTGAAACGACGTACAGATATTTTATCCTTCGCCTCTGGCGGAGGGCTTACCCCCTTGTGCGGTAGATTATCCTATCCCCCTTGCGGTGGTCTTATCCCTGAGCGTAGCGGTCGCATACTCCGAATTGAGTTCTGAAAACCCCGAATGAGTTACAGCCACTCCAATGTTCTGTTGGGTCTTGCTTGCCGACGAGAAAATTCTCATTGGCATGTGTGATCCGACCACCCAACATTCACCCATTCCATGTTTGACACTAATTCTCAATTTCCGTAAACTTAGGCGATGATTGAGAAACGATACATCGGAATAGATTATGGTGGACGACGGATCGGTTTGGCTCAATCGGATGTCATGGCGTTTCTGGCGACACCGGTTGAGACTTTAATCGTGGCTGGAATGGATGATGCGTTGGCTCAAGTGTCGGCCAGGATAGGGCAGTTTGATTTGCTCGGTGTTGTCCTGGGTTGGCCTTTGAATATGTCGGGGAGTTCATCGAAATTGACCGAGGAAGTGGAACTGTTTGCCACACGGTTGACCGATCTTATCGAGGTTCCGATTTATTTGGAGGATGAACGGTTGAGTTCGACACAGGCCCGCTCAATCCTCCATACTCAGGGAAAAAAGACCAAAGGGAACAAACCGAAAATAGATCAGATGGCGGCCGCTCTGATATTGCAATCGTTTTTGGATCGGCTGGCGACCGGCTGGTCCCCCAAGTCTTTCCAGCTGGATACAAATGATGAATGATAAAATGAATAATCTGCCGCGCCGTTATCGTCCCGGCTTGTGGGCTGGCCTGATTAATATTGGTTGGAGCTTTTTGCTGATTCTTTTGTGGCCAATTTCATATCTGTTCAGGCAGTTGGAAAGGATGCGCTCCGATGTTTAGGAATATTGGGAGGATTCTGAAAATTGTCCTGGCCTTGGTTTTGATATCAACTATTGCTCTGAGTTGGTGGCTGTTTGATAGTCATGAAATATATCCCGCATCAGTTTTGGTCGATCATGGTCAGCCTTATTACCGCCTCGTTGTCGATCTGAGAGATCGCGGTATCGTCAATTCCCCCTGGTATTTTTCAAAAATTGGAGTCGTCATCGGCCTCGACGAGAGGTTGATTCCGGGGCGTTACGATTTTCCAAAGGAACTGTCTAACTACGATGTTATCAGAAAACTCTGGAAAGGTGAGGTGGCGGTGATGTCGGTTACCATTCCGGAAGGTTATAACATGAAACAGATCGGCCGGCTCTTGCACCAAAGGTGCGGGCTTGATCTTGAGATTTTTGACAGTCTTGTGCGTGATGCCTCGTTTTTGAGCCAGCTTGGTTTGCCTGAGCCAATTCCAACGGTGGCGGAAGGGTATCTGTACCCGGAAACGTATCGGTTTCAATGGGGGATTTCAGCCGGTGATGCGATTCGGGAGATGACCCGGCAGTTGATTTATAATCTTGACCAAAGCATGATTGAGAGGGGGCGTCAGCTCGGCTATGATGTCGCCGATATTTTAAAGATGGCTTCGATCATACAGAAAGAGGGTTGGGATGAAGATGAGTTTCCTCTGATCGGATCGGTCTATCGCAATCGGATTGAGATCGGGATGAAACTACAGGCCGACCCAACTGTGATTTATGGGATGGGAGGGCTTGATCGGCCGCTTCGTATCAAGGATTACCAATTCCCATCACTTTACAACAGTTACCTGCATAAAGGGCTTCCTCCAACGCCGATCTGTTCCCCCGGAATGAGCGCAATCAAAGCGGCCCTTTATCCGGATGAGACCGATTACATATATTTTGTGGCGGATGGTAGCGGGCGGCATCTCTTTAACAAAACATATCAAGCCCATCTTGATGCGACACGAAAAATAAAAGGGCGGTAAACGGTTTACCGATTGAGTATTGATACCGTTGAAGCGGTGATCAAAATTTTGTCAGCCAATTCAGCGGAAAAATTTTCCACTATCTGAGTCCCAACACCATCAAGATATATCCCAAAGGCGGACGGCTTGGGAGATGAGAGGTTTAATAGTCCCATACGAATGCCATTGGCTGATAAGGGAACAACCAATAGCGACATCGTTTCTTGTGAAAGCAAGAGCTTCTTTTCGATGATGCTTTCGGAAAAGCGATCGGGAAAATTGTCGGCGACCGGATACCCCTGCTTTAAGACCTGATGGAGCGTACCCCGGTTGACCGGGATGGTTAAGGTCATGCCTGAGGAGATACTACGGTTACGATAAATGTGCGAGAGGTGAAGGTGATTGGAAGCTTCGTCGTAAATGGCTAGCGAACTTTTGTCGATCGGGTAAAATCGACTCAGCTTTCCGATCAGCCGGAAGAGCATCGTTGAGATCTGTTTGTCCCCAAGTTTTTCTAAATCAATTGCAGTATGTTTTACTCTGAGGCCGGGTAGATCGTCAAAACTGTTGAAGTCGTCAAAATCATATCGGCTCATGGTTCTCTCCTGTTGTCCCCTGTCCTTATAAGTTTTTGTGTTTAAAAAATATTTTGGTTCTCTGCTTAGCTACGCTTCAACCGGTTGCCTCTCGGTTTCTCGAGCATGATCCGTTTCTGATACTTCAGGTGATACAGCCACCAATCGTGACCTAAATCTCTCCGGAGCCTTCCGGTTTTCTGTCTGATGAGGGTTATCATTAGCTGATATCCCGGAACTTGCCGGTTTTCCCTGCTTCAGGTCAAATTTCTTAATTTTGCGCCACAAGGTCGTTCTGCCAATCCCGAGACGGTTGGCGGTGATGGAGTAGTTCCAGTTATTCTCCTCAAGCGACCTGAGGATCTGTTGCCTTTGATTCTCTTTAAGCGATTGAGTTTTGATTCTTGCCTGACTCAAACGGGGTTCACCCACCCGGGCCGAGATAAATATGATATCCTCGTAACGGATTTGGTCCCTTCCGGAGAGGGCGGCGGCCCGCCTTAAAGTATTTTCCAGTTCTCTGATATTTCCAGGCCAATAATGACGAATCATCATTTCCAGACCGTCAGCCATCAGGGTCATATTGCCGCGGTTATACTCGTGCTGGATGCGCCTGAGAAAATAATCGACCAGAGGGGGAATGTCATCGGGGCGTTCTCTCAAGGGCGGGATATGGAGCGGCATAACATTGAGGCGATAATACAGATCTTCACGAAACTTCCCTTCCCGAACCTTGCGGTCGAGATCGACATTGGTCGCGGCAATAATTCTGACATCAACATTTTTAATCGTCGTTCCCCCGACCGGTCTGATCTCCCTTTCCTGAAGAACGCGCAACAGTTTGGCCTGAACGGAGTACGGCAGGTCACCCACTTCGTCCAAAAATATCGTGCCTCCATCAGCCTCTTCAAAGAGACCCCGCTTGTTCGACGAAGCAGAGGTAAAAGCTCCCTTGACATGGCCAAACAGTTCTGATTCAATCAAATTTTCCGGAATAGCGGAGCAGTTTAGCGGGACCAGCGGTTTGTTGCGACGGTTGCTGTGGTGGTGGATCACTTTGGCAAAAAGCTCTTTTCCGGTGCCGGATTCGCCGGTGATAAGAACCGATATATCGGTAATGGCAATGCGACTGACCATCTTTTTGAGGTCGTCCATAACTTTTGAATTTCCGATGATATTATCAAAGCCAAATCGTTGGGCCACTTCCTGACGGAGATACCGGACCTTGGTTTTGAGGTCGATCCGCTCCAAAGCTTTGTTAGCTTTGAAGATCATCTCTTCATTGTTAAACGGTTTGGTAATATAATCGGAGGCTCCGTTTTGAATAGCATCAACTGCTGATTCAACCGAACCATAAGCGGTCATAATAATAACTTCCGTTTCATGGTGCGTCTTTTTGACATGGACGAGCAGGTCAATGCCGGATTCGGTGCCGAGCCTGAGGTCGGTCAGGACCAGATCATAGATTTCGGCGTTCAGGTAGGTCATAGCGGTTGAGATATCTCCCGCCTCGGTGATGTCGTAGCCATGATTGGAAAAGAGGCGTGACAAACTCATGCGCAGAACGGCATCATCTTCGACTAATAAAATAGATGGCATATCTTAAAATCCCCTGCCCTTGGCCGGTGTCGGCAAGGTTACGATAAAATTGACATTTCCAGTTTGATCGTTTTCAGCCAGTATCGTCCCGCCATGATCGGAAGCGATTCGGGCCGCAATCGACAGGCCGAGGCCGAGTTGGCCAGGGCGAGTTGAGTAAAACGGCAAAAATATAGACCGCAGAATTTCTGGTTTAATTCCCGGTCCGCTGTTTGAAATTGTAATTGTTGACTGGTGACCGTTTCTTTTGGTCGAAATAGAGAGCTGGTCGTTTGCTGACATATTTTGCAGAGCATTGGTAATCAGGTTGCTCAGAAGGGTGCGGATCAGGTTCGGGTCAATTTCCCAATCGAGGGTCGGCTCCTCAAAATCGGTAATATAATTGATCGAAGAAAGGTTAAGATTCTCAAGTGCTCGGTCAGCCTCGACTCGACAGAGCTCGTTGATATTGATCTCTTCCAAACGAATCCGGGGTGGATCAACCAACTGTAAAAAACGATTGATCGTGCCATTAAGTTTACTGGAGGCTCCAATTATTGCCTCCAGCAGGTCCCGATCTTCGGGGAGAATAGAGGTTCGGCTCGATTCTGAAAGCTGGTCAGATGCGGTAACAATGACCGCCAGCGAATTTCTTAATTTATGCGAAAAATGACCCGACAATTCGGCTAAGGATATCTTATCCGGACTGGATTGCCCCTCAACGATTGAACTCATCCTTGCTGTCGGTTCTTCCGGTGCAGATAAAAAGCTAATGGGGTACTCCTCCTGTTTCAACTCGCAACATATTTGGTTTATCGGAAAAATAATGAAACACTTTAATGAAACATTCCGGTCATAGCGGATGCCAAACCGGCTGGTGGAATGATAATTTCTTTTGTTTAAACGAATTTTACTTGACTCCAGATGTTGTTTATGATAAGTATGCTTATGCAGATTTCAACGGAACAGACGGCTTCCAATGCCGACCTGGGTCGGCTGAAATTGACTCCCTCTAAGAACGAACAAAGCACTCCCAAATCTAAAAAGAATAACATCATTTTCCGACAGAGATCAGGCCTCTTATAGTATGACACAGGTTACCGCGATTATACCGGCCCGTTTACAAGGCCGCCGTTTTCCTCGGAAAGTTCTGTACCCGATAGACGGAAAGCCTATGATTTACCATATCTGGAAAGCGGCTCATCGGGCCAAACTGATCAACCGTCTTTTTGTGGCGACCGACTCGGAGGAGATCGGCCAGGTTGTGAACGACTTTGGCGGAGCGGTTATTATGACATCAGCCCGCCCCCGAAACGGTTCTGAGCGGACCGCCGAAGCGGTTAGCGGGATGAAAACCGACCTGATCGTCAATATTCAGGGAGACAATTTGGGTCTGACCGGATCGCTTTTGGATCGGATAATTGGCAAAGTGGTAGCTGACAAAAAGGTGGAATTTGCCACCGTCGCAAGAAAAATCAGCGGTCGCGGCTGGAAAGATAAGCTGTATAACCCGAATGTGGTCAAAACGGTGTTTGACAATTCTGGTTACGCCGCTTGGTTTAGTCGCTATCCGATTCCTTTTGTGCAGAAGAAATCGCGCCGTTCTCCGGTCGCCTGTTTTGATTTTTGGGAGCATCTCGGCCTTTATTTTTATCGGCCCCGAGGTCTCAAAAAATATACCGCCTGGCCGGTCGGTATGGCTGAAAAGGCGGAATCTTTGGAGCAGTTGCGTATTTTGGAAAATGGTGGAAAGATTAAGGTCTATCCGATTCGATCAAAGATTGTGTCGGTTGACCATAAAGATGACCTGCCTTGAAAATAGTAGAGCGGTCTCAAGCCGGTGGTGTGGGATAGAAAGAATCTATGTTCGTTAACGGTTTGCAGATTCTTTAAGTAGCATGAAAATTAATGGGTGTGAAATAATGATAGATGGAGCCAAAAGTGAGTCAAGAGACGACTAAGTATGTGTTTATTACCGGCGGCGTGGTATCAGCCCTGGGAAAAGGAATTACCTCCGCATCACTTGCTATGCTACTCAAGCGGCGCGGACTGTCGGTCAATATAATTAAACTTGATCCGTACCTGAATGTCGATCCGGGGACGATGAACCCGTTCCAGCATGGTGAGGTGTTTGTGCTGGATGACGGTTCCGAAACCGATCTGGATTTGGGTCATTACGAGCGGTTCCTTATGGATCAGTCGATGTGCAAGGATAACAACGTCACGACCGGCCAGATATACCACAAAATCATCACGCGTGAAAGGCGGGGCGATTATCTGGGCGCGACGGTGCAGGTTATCCCGCATGTAACCGAGGAGATCAAGTCGTCGATCAAAAGGCTCGGGACAGTAAACGGTCATGTTGATATCATCATATGCGAAATCGGCGGGACGGTCGGCGATATTGAATCGTTACCTTTTTTGGAAGCGATTCGCCAGATGGCTCTGGAAAGTGGCGACAACGGATCACTCTTTATTCATCTAACCTTGGTGCCCTACATTGAAGCGGCCGGTGAGCTTAAAACCAAACCGACGCAACATTCGGTCAAAGCGCTTCGCGAAATCGGAATTCAGCCACAAATATTGATGTGCCGTACGGTCAAAGAGCTGGAAGAATCGATTCGGAAAAAATCGGTCTGTTCTGTTCGGTTCCGGCCCGGAATGTGATTGAGGCGATTGATGTACCGACGATCTATGATGTTCCGCTTCGGCTTGAGGCGCAGGGCTTTTCCGATCTGGTCCTGAAGCATTTGGCTATTGATGCACCCCAGCACGATTTGACCGAATGGGAAGATTTGGTCTATCGGATCAAGAATCCGACTAACCGGGTCAAAATAGCAATCTGCGGAAAGTACGTCTATCTTAAAGATGCTTACAAATCAATCATTGAAGCGTTTGCTCATGCCGGAGCGGAGAATTCGGCTCAGGTCGATCTCGTTTGGGTTTCGTCTGAGGATATCAAGCATGGAGGGGCAGATAAGTTTATGCATGATGTCGATGGTCTGCTGATTCCCGGTGGGTTTGGTGAGCGCGGGGTCGAAGGGAAAATCGAAACGATCCGGTTTGTTCGAGAAAACAAGATTCCATTTCTTGGCATCTGCCTCGGGATGCACTGTGCCGTAATTGAGTATGCTCGCAATGTTTGTGGCCTCAAGGATGCCCATAGCTATGAATTTTATCGCGACCTGAAGTACCCGGTGATTCACCTTATGGCAGATCAGGAACAGATCACCGATCTGGGCGGTACGATGCGCTTGGGTGCTTATCCGGCTGACATTACCAAACCAAGTAAAACCTACGATGCTTATGGAGAAGAAAAAATATCGGAACGGCATCGCCATCGGTATGAGCTCAACAATGATTATCGGGAAATGCTGACATCATCCGGGATGAAATTGATCGGTAAGTCACCCGATGGAAAATTAGTCGAGATCATCGAAATTGAGGATCATCCCTGGTTTGTGGCGGTCCAGTTCCATCCGGAGCTAAAGTCCCGTCCGGTCAAGGCGCACCCATTGTTCCGCGATTTTATTGCCTCAGCGGTGGAATATAATAAAAGTAAAACGAGTAAACAGGCCGAAGCAAAACCGGCCAAAAACTCGATCGCCTGAGATTTTTTTGGATTGAGCGATTTGTAGAATAATATTTTGCTCTATATTGGTTTTTGTGAAATGTAGCCCTGACGAAATCTCGCAAATATGGTGCGGGATTTTTGTCTCTGAGAGATGATGTCACAGTCGATCAGATCCTTTATTAATATAAAAGCAACTTTTCGCAACCGAGAGATGTCAAACGTGTACAAATAATATTGGAAACCGGTCTGATCGATAGCTTGCCGGATCGCCTTAGCGTTTGAGCCGGCCCAGCGAGTTAGAAATATTCAGTAATTTATTGAATCGGGCCGGGCAATGACGTATCTTTAACACCGGACATTTCATAAATTGATTTAATAATAGTGGGGAAATGCGGTTGTCGATGTTTTCAAAACTCGGAAATAAAAATCAAAGCAGGCGATTTGGAGTTATCGGAGGCGGATACCTGCTTCTACTTCTGCTTTTGTTCACAACCGTTGCCCAACCGGCCGATGACGATTTCTTTGTCAAACAGGAGATAGACTTAACCGGTCGAATTCTCCGTTGTCTGACAGGGGATATCAGCGGTGATGGCCGCCCTGATATAATTTTGATTGTTGGGGGACCTACGGGCGGGAAAAAATTGGAAGCGTACATCCAAAGAGAAACCGGCCGGTTCCCTCCGATAGCATCGGCCATCATCAATTTGGATAACTCAGTCAGCATGGTCCAACTGTCTGACCTTGACGGCGACAATCGATCTGAAATAATTATGATCGATAAATCTGGCCTATCCCGACTGATATTTGACGGAGATAAATTCGGTTCACCCCAAAAGGAATTGGATCAGCCGACGATTTTTGCCGGAACCTTCGGCGGGAATATTATCCCCAGCCGTTTTATCAATGATATGGGCGGACGACCGGTCGCCTTTATTCCGACTTCCGACGGTTTTTATTTGTGGGAGTTTATCTCAGGCCGTTTTCGTTCTCTGGGGAAAATAGATTTTCCTTACTACAACTGGAACAATGATCGGCCGGTGAAGCTTTTTCTCGGTGGGGACCAGATCCCCGTTTTCAGTATGGTGTTACCGGAAATTGTGTTAAGCGATGCCAATCGGGACGGACTTCAGGATATTTATCTGCGTTGGCCGACTCGGGTGGCAATTTTCATTCAGGATGAACAAGGGAAATTCCCGACACAGGCCAATCATGAATTTAATTTTCAAACCAGCACTGGCGGCAATCTGTGCCAGTCTGCTCTGGTCGATTTTGATCGGGACGGGAAGCTGGATGTCGTCTGCTGTCGATCGGCTGGGGGTATCTCGGAATCGCAAACAACCATTCGATTTTTTGATGCGACACGGATCGAGAGCGGTAATAACACGCCCAACCACACCGTTAGCCTGACCGATGCCTGCGGGAATCTTTTAATCAATGATTTTGATGGAAAGGGTGGATTGGAACTGGTTGTTCCGGCGATTGAATTAGGAATTATGTCAACGGTAAAAAAGATGGTATCAAAAAAGACAGATTTCCATATATTGATTTATCCGGTTGATAATCTGGGTCGCCCGGCGCGCGAACCGCAGATGCGCAAAAAGATTACTTGTTATCTCGATTTTGAACGGTCCGACCCTACTGCCGCTTTCCGGATTGATTGGTCTGGTGATTATGATGGAGACGGTATCCTCGATTTAATGCTGGCCAATGGGAATGGAGAGCTGGTCTTTTATCGTGGATCAGCCGAAGAATATTTAGAGACCAAGGCTGACCTGGTTTTGGATATGCCCAACCCGGGGGATATCCGGCTAGCTCAACTAAATAACGATGGCCGTTCCGATGTGGTCATAATCCACGAACCTCAGAATGGGCAAGCGCGGTTGACCATCCTGGTTACCAATCAGGTCTTTTGATGGTGCCAATTTTTGTGGCCCATTCTTGTTGCTGTTTAATTTCCGGGTCGGTTATATAATACGATAATGTCATCATCGACCATTAATATTGTCATCAAATTGATCGCGGTGCTTTTGGCGATTTTCCTTTGGTTTAACGTCATCACCCAAAAAAAATATGAGCATCATTTTGATCTTCCGGTGACCGAGATTGACCTCCCTGGTAAATTTGGTGTCATGACCAGCCTACCGGAATCGTTGAGCGTTGTGGTCGAGGCGGAAGGAAAAAAACTGTTGCGGGACGATTGGCAAAAAGCTGGTCTGAGGATCAAGGCGGGGCGTCTTAAACGGGGTTTAAATAATCTTGAGATCAATACCGAGTCGGTTGTTCTGGTGCGTGGCGAGGAGATTGAAATCAAGGAGATTTCCGGGTTGGCGTCGCTTGAAATTCGGCTGGATCAAATCGATTCGGTTCTGAAACCGGTTGCTTCCCGTCTGGCGATCGTAACCGCTGACGGTTACACCGTTGTTTTGGGACAAGGGACGGTCGATCCGATACAAACGATGGTTACCGGTCCGGCGGCACTATTACTCCAGATCGATTCTATTTTTACTGAGCAGAAAATAATTGACGAGGTGGATGGATCAATGGAGTTGATGCTCGCTTTGGAAGTTCCTTTTGGGATGTCTTTTACCACCGCCCATGATTCGGCCCGGGTGGGAATGGTGGTGGAGCCGATAAAAACGAGGCGACTTGAAAATGTTACCGTTACGATGGTCGATCCCAAAACGATGCGAGCTATATCAGCCAGATCGTATCGAAAATGTGTCATCGATCCGGCTCAGGTAACTCTTGAACTGGCCGGTCCGGCATCGTTAATCTACAGTCTGAAAAAGGGGCAAATCAGAGTTACCGCCGAAATTCCGTTTGAAAAATTTGACGGATACGTCGAGCCAAACGTTATCTTGCCGGACGGTATTACTCTAATTTCCATCAGCCCTGACTCATTGCGTGTCGTTGCCAATTAATGATTACCCTTGGGCTGGAAACATCCTGCGATGAGACCTCGGCCGCTGTCGTCTCAGATGGCAAGACGATTCTCTCTAATGTGATTTATTCCCAAATGGTCCATAGTCGTTTCGGCGGAGTTGTCCCGGAACTGGCCGGTCGGGAACATATCAAAAAAATTATCCCAATACTGGACGAAGCGCTAAGCGAAGCCGATCTAACGCTCGACCAGATCGACTGCTTTGCCGCAACCTTTGGACCAGGGCTGGTCGGAGCCTTGTTGGTTGGATTGTCGATGGCCAAATCGTTGGCCTATTTTAACAATAAACCGTTTTGTGCTGTCAATCATTTGGAAGGGCATATCTTTGCCAACCGACTCAGCAAACCGGATATGGATGATCGCTTTGTAACCCTGTTGGTCTCTGGCGGACACACCATGCTGGTTGATGTTGATGGTTGGGGTCATTATGAAATCCTCGGCAAGACGCTTGATGATGCCGCAGGAGAAGCGTTTGACAAAGTAGCCAAGCTCCTTGATCTTGGCTATCCCGGTGGTCCGGCGATTGACCGGGAGGCTCGTACAGGTGATCCGGATCGCTTTAAATTTCCCCGTGCCTTGCCCGGAGATCGTCTCGATTTCTCCTACTCCGGTTTGAAAACGGCGGTAGCTTTACAGGTGCAAAAGTTACCCCCCGATCAACTCTTAAGCGATAAGTCAGATCTGGCCGCCTCGTTTCAGGAAGCGGTGGTCGATTCCTTGTGCAGAAAAACGATGTTGGCGCTTAAAAAGACCGGTCGGAAAACGGTCGCCCTCTCCGGTGGCGTTGCGGCCAACTCTCGTCTCCGGGAAAAGTTACAGCTGATCTGCGACAGGCAAAGCGTACGGTTGGTATATCCACCTTCAGAACTTTGTACCGACAATGCCGCGATGATTGCGGCGGTAGCTGATTTTCAGGTTGCCCAAAATGGTCCCTCCGATCTTAACGCTAATGCGATCCCGTATCAAAAACTTTTTTGATACCTGTTTAAACCAACAATCAGGCAGTAACTTTATTTTCAAAAAATTGGCACCCCCCTGACACACTCTGTCAGGGGGGCATGTTATAATAATCAGGACTCAACGAATATCTTTATATTTCCCAGGCTATCGAAGTTAGCCCGGTTGCGCTTAAGCACAAAAGCTATGTCTGGTTTTTGGGGGGATGATCGATAGCCTGGATAGATATCGGCAGAGGATAGGGGGGTGCATTGGTAATTAGTCTTTGGTTGGGGGTTGGGTTGTAAAGGTAAGCCCCGCTGGGAGGCGGGGCTTTTTTTGCCCAAAAAGAATCTTGCAAGCGTTACTCACGATTCTCTGTGCCGCGCTTATAGTCATAAGTCGGCACGCAAAACTGCTTCTTTTACATTTTCGCTAACATCTTTTTTGCCTCGGCTGTTTGATCCTTACTTAAGCCAAGATCAAGTGCCTGCTTCAAAGCATTTTTTGCCAATCTGTTGTTTTTCTGCATGAAATCGGTTTTACCCATATAGAAAAACAGTTCCCCCTGGGATGGATCAAGCGTCGTCCCTTTGTAAAATTGCGTCCGGGCCATTTTATATTTCTTTTGGGCATAATATATTTGCCCTAAAATCAGATAGCCACGCGGGTCGCGGTCGAAATAACGAACCGCCCCCATACCCATACCGGCCGCCAAATCCAAATCTTTGCCAGCTTCAAAATGGAACTGAGCCATATTGTAATATGCTTCGGGAACCGGTCCGCCCGATTTAATAGCTTTGTTAAAATAGAAAACCATCGAATCGGTGTTGCCGGCTATCTGAAAAACCAGCCCCTTTAGCTCCAGAGCCGGGCCATGCGTTTCGTAAAGTTCCAGTACCTTATCAATCCGATTCAGAACCGAATCGGTCAGGCCGTTGTCAAATTCAAATTTGGCCAGCAGGTAATATCCTTTTGTATCCTTAGGATAGCTGGCTGAAAATTTGGCAAAGAGGTCAAGCGCCGCTTTTTTGTCTCTTATCGCTAACAGGCTGGCCAATGTTTCAATGGCATAGATGCTACCGGGTGATTGATCATAAAGTTTCTGAGCTTGCTTAAGTTCTTTGGGTCTCTGTCCGGTCGCTTTGTAGGCGGCCAGAAATTTATTGGTTAGTTGGAAATTGTTTTGAAACCGGAAAGGAATTATGGTCGCCAGCTGATCAATTTTGGTGGAATCTTTTTGCCGGGTCAGGAGATCAAGCAGGGTAGTGAATGATTCCAATTTGGCGCGTGGATGGGTAACCAGGTGACCATAAATTTTAATGGCCAAATCCTGTCGTTTGGTGCGGGCAAACATCCGACCAATATGCTCAAGCCAAAAGATGTCCTTCCAGTTTTTCTCCAATAAATTTTCTGGATCGTACTTGGCCGATCCGGTATCCTCCGGAAAACGATGCGACAATTCTGAAGCCCAAAAATAAGCCAAAGAATCGTCGGGGAAGCGCTCCTGACCTTCCAAATAAAAATCGATAGCACCGGCGTAATCATGTTCGGCAAAAACTGCATCCATCAACTTGTCATAAACCTGCTTAAGGTAATCGTCCGGGTACAGTAAGTTGGTTGCCTTAACATAGGCGGCCTGATAGTTGGCCGCCGGAAGCGATAAGGTTTCAAAGTAGCTGTGCATATCGGCCAATTTTTCAATCCAAATCGGCGAGTCTTTTTCCAGCTGGGCAAAACGGACGTGCATTTTATCCGCCTCAATACTATTTTTGCGAGCCATGTAAAGGTAGGCTCCCAGTTCATACGCCGGTCCGTAAAATTCGGCGCGACTGGTAATTTCATCAATAACTTCAAGCCCCTCGATAGTAAAACCGTCATCATAGTAATATTGGGCCAAATCAAGCTTCAGCTTCATGTTGGCATCGTCAAGTGCAATACCCTGTTTGATGTAATGACGGGCGGAGTCATTCATATTTAGATAATTAAATATCGATGCCAGATATTTGAAATGTTGCGCCGATCTCAAGTTGAGCTGGGCAATACTGGCAAACGCATCATTGCGGGCTCGTTCACCACCCGTATGCAGGGCCACTTCCGCTTTGGCCAGGTTGATAAGGGTTTGGTCGTCGGTCATCTTGGCGGCCGTATTGATATTGGTCCGGGCCGGGTCAAATCGGTTTTTGGCCAGTTCTACCTGACCATAAAATAGATAGCTTTCCGGATTCTGAGGCTGTCTTTGAATCATCAAAAGCCCCATCTTGTCCGCCTTTTCGACGAATCCAAGATGCAATGCCACTCGTGTGAACGCTTTCATCGCCGGGTAGTAGCCGCTGTCCATCTTGGCCGCATCAAGTTGCTTAACCATCGCTTCCCAGTGGTAGCCATAATATTCGTCGATCATCGCTTCGCCAAAAAGTGCATAAGGCATCTCGGGTGAATCGGTGGCGAGGTCGTCGTATATTTTTTTGGCCTTTGTCAATTGGCCTTCTGTCAGAAAGCGTTCTGCTTGCGCCAGTTGATCGTCGACCGACTTGGAACAGCCAGAGAGCAGGGCGGTTGCGATAATAAAAAGCAGAGCAATTTTGATAACCGGTTTCATTAAAAAATTCTCCAATAAATAGACAGAGTTCAATCCGACAATATAATTCCTTTTACAGCCGTTTGCCCTTCTTATCGGATTATTTTTAACTTTTTTTAGAGAATCTCCGAAGCTAAGTGGATGTTCGAGCGTAGCGAGTTACAGCCACTTACCCCCTTGTGGGGTGGCGTTGCCACTCTTAGGCTGTCGCCTTCTCCGATCTAAGTTCTTCCTGTATAATACCGTTCTGTAGGGTCTTGATTACCGGAGGGCGTGAGCCGGACGGTGAGTGTGACCTGACAGTTAATTCTGATTTATATATAAATGGAGTTACGGTCAGATCACAAATATCTGAGCTACATAGGCCGCAGGTCAGACAAATTCCAATAAACTGGATTCGCAAGAGATACCGCAATTAACGGCATTGAATTTTAACGAGCAAATAGTGTGCGGGGGAGAAGATTTTTGTATGAATAATTATTTATAATGGTTATATTTTTGTATGGCACTTCTGTTGGCAAAAAATTTGGTTAAGGTTTACAATCGCCGCGAAGTTGTTGGTGGAGTAACGATTGAAGTCAACCCCGGAGAAGTTGTCGGTCTGCTTGGACCGAATGGAGCGGGCAAGACGACAACTTTCTACATGATTACCGGATTTATTAAGCCGGTCGCCGGACAGGTTTTTTTGGGGGATGAGAATTTAACCTCACTCCCGATGTACAAACGGGCCCGACGTGGCTTGGGCTATCTGCCACAGGAAAGTTCGGTCTTTAGAAAACTCTCGGTTGAGGATAATATCAAGGCAATTCTTGAGTTGCAAAGTATGGGAAGAAAGCAAAGAAAACTGCGCTTAGAGGAACTTCTCGAAGAGCTTGATATCGGTAATCTACGTAAATCGAAGGCATATATGTTATCTGGTGGTGAAAGGCGACGCCTGGAGATTACCCGGGCTTTGGCGGCCGAACCGTCCTATATGCTCCTTGATGAACCGTTTGCCGGGATCGACCCGATCGCCGTCGACGATATCCAGAAAATCATTAAAAGGTTAACCGACAAAGGGTTGGGGGTCTTGATTACCGATCATAATGTCCGTGAAACGCTCTCGATCTGTGACCGAGCGTATATAATGTGCGATGGCAAGATATTAACATCCGGAACGGCGGAATATCTCGCTTCCGACCCGGAAGCGAGAAAAGTGTATCTGGGAGAGAAATTTAAACTGAATTAGCCTAAAGATTGAGCATTCTTGAGCAGACCTGTTATCATCCCCCAATTTGGGTCGATAATACTACCAAGAAGAGGCTACGACGGCTTCTAATGGATTAACAGGCAACAGGATACGATATGAAACTGGGACTTCAATTAAGACTTAAGCAGACGCTGGCACCGCAACTCATTCAATCTTTGAAAATGTTGCAAATGCCGATATTGAAACTGGAACAGACCCTGCGTCACGAATTAGCTACCAATCCATTGTTGGAAGAGATCGAAACCCTCGAGGCGGAAACTCCCTCCGAAGATGAAGCGGGCGATTCTCCCGAAGAAAACGAGCCGGAATCTGATCAGGACAAAATAGACTGGGACGACTATGTCAACGATTTTGACGACGATTGGCGTTCCACAGCATCCACTTCCGAAACGCGAGAAGATACGTTTCTGGCGACAACTTCCCAGGACGAAACATTATACGATCATCTATATGAGCAACTATCGGTTTTACGTCTTTCCGACGAGCAACATATGGTCGGGGAATATATTCTTGGTAATATTGATTCCTCTGGGTATCTGGTCGTTTCGGCTGAAGAGATGGCCGCCGAGCTTGAGGTACCATTAGAAGAGATTGAAGAGTTGTTGGTGATGGTCCGTAAGTTTGATCCGCTCGGAATCGCTTCGCGCGATTTACGAGAATCGCTTTTGATGCAGTTGGCTGATAAACAGCTTGAGGGTTCTTTGGCCTGGAAAATTGTCGGCGAGCATCTTTACGATCTTGAAAAAAAATCGATTCTTCAGATAGCAAAACTGATGGGGGTGCCGTTTGACAAGACTCAGGCCGCCCTTGATGTCATCAAAAGTTTGTCCCCCTCCCCAGCTTATGGCCGGTTTACCAGCGGCGCGGCGGCGGTTATTCCCGATCTTATTATCGAACGGGTTGGAGATGAGTATGTTATTTATCACAACGATCGCAGTCTCCCAAAATTGCGGATCAACCCCTCTTATCGTTCTTTGATCAAGCGTGGCGCAACATCCTCCAAAGATACCAAAAACTATATCAGGCAAAAGTTGGAGCAGGCCCGGTGGCTGTTGAATTCTATCAACCAGCGGCGTGGTACGATGGTGCGGGTAATGGAATCTATTATCGAAAGCCAGTACGATTTTTTTGAAAAAGGGACCGAATATTTAAAGCCGCTTATTATGGAAGATATCGCCCGAAAAGTTGATATGAATGTGGCTACGATATCACGCGTTTCCAGCGGCAAATATGTTCAGACGCCGCATGGTGTGCTTGAGATAAAATATTTTTTCAATACCGGAATTGCCCGAAGCGATGGTGGTGAGCTATCCAAAAGGCATGTCAAAAAACAGATCGAAGATATAATAAAAGAAGAAGATCTGACCAAGCCGTTTTCAGATCAGGAAATTTATCGTAAGCTACAGGCTGATGGAATCAAATTAGCGCGTCGCACGGTAACCAAATATCGCGAGGAGCTAAAAATTCAACCGGCCCGTTTCCGCAAGCGCTCAGTTTAGGCGCGAACGACACCTCATTCAGTAGTTTTTTTAGCATCTACTATCATAATTTTGTTGAATATTACCTGCCCTGTCGGTATAATAACTACGTGGAAAACGATTTGAGGGATATTCAATACATATCGCAAAGGGTAATTAATGGATAGGAATCTGGCGCTTGAGATGGTCCGCGTCACGGAAGCGGCGGCCTTAAGTTGCGCTCGCTGGGTTGGCAAAGGTGATGGAATCAACGCCGATCAGGCAGCGGTCAACGCTATGCGAAAAACCTTTGATGTGATCCAGTTCGACGGAACGGTTGTCATTGGTGAAGGGGAGCGGGACGAAGCTCCGATGCTTTTTATCGGCGAGAAAGTCGGCGCTGGGGGAGCCCCGGAAGTTGACATCGCCCTCGATCCTCTGGAATGCACCAACTCGGTCGCTTACGGTCGGCCCAACGCTTTAGCGGTTGTGGCTCTGGCTCCCAAAGGCTGTTTCTTACACGCCCCCGATACCTATATGGAAAAAATCGCTACCGGTCCCAAAGCGGCGGAAGCGATCAGCCTGAATAATACGGTTGAAGAAAATGTAAATGGGGTTGCGGCGGCACTCGAAATGGACGTATCAAATATGACCGTCGTAATTCTCGATCGGGAACGCCATGAAGATTTAATCCGACGGGTTCGGGCCACCGGTGCCCGGATTCAGTTGATCTCCGACGGGGATGTTTCGGCGGCGATTGCTACTGCCGTCCCGGATACCGGGGTCGATTTACTTATGGGTATTGGTGGGGCACCCGAAGGGGTTTTGGCCGCCGCCGCCTTGCGCTGTGTTGGGGGCGGGATGCAAGGCCGTCTGATGCCACGAAATCAAGAAGAGATTGACCGGGCCAAAAAAATGGGTGTCGAGGATATCAATAAGATATTTGACCTGCATGAACTGGCGATGGGCGACTCGATAATGTTTTGTGCCACCGGTGTTACGACCGGTGATATGCTGAAGGGTGTTCGATTTTTCCCCGGCGGTGCTTATACTCACTCGCTGGTGATGCGAGCCAGTTCAGGAACTTTGCGATATATTGAAACTCAGCATTTCTTTGACCGTAAACCGAAGTACTAGTTAATTATTTATATCCTATAGAGGAGGTCGCTATGAACACCAATGTTACGGCCCGTCATTTTGAATTAACCGCTGAATTAAAATCCTTAGCCGACGAAAATTTTACCTCTCTGGAAAAATATTTTGATCGCATCATTTCATGCGATCTGATTCTTGATGTTGAAAAGCATCGCAAAATGGCCGAAGTGCAAACCAAGGTCTATGGCCAGACTTTAAGAGCCACCTCCGAATCAAGTGATATGTACGTCTCTATTGAGGCCGCCTTTGATAAGGCCAGCGCTCAGCTCAAAAAGTACAAGGGGAAGCTAAAACATAAAGACCCCAAAGAGATTAAAGAGACGGCCGACGATGCCACCCGTCCCGAAACTGATGTTGATGCTGTCGATTATTAGGGAGACTGTTTTTGGCTGATAATATTACTGTCAAGAAGATCTTCGACAATCGCAAAGATGATCTTCTCCTGACCCTTTTAAACTCTGAGGAAGGGTTAAAAAAAAAGGTTGAGTCGGCTGAGGTTTACCGGCCCGGGTTGGCTTTGGCTGGGTTTGTCGAACGCTTTCCAAACAAACGAACAATGGTGTTTGGAGAAACCGAACTGGCCTATCTCAATAGTTTGGGCAAAGAGGATCTGATCGGCTCTCTCGAAAGATTTTTCGCATTTGACATCCCCTGTATAATTATTTCCAAAGGAATTATCCCACCACTTGAAATTCTGGCTATGGCCGACCGAAAAAAAACGGCCGTCTTTTCCTCTCGAAGATCAACCACCGATCTGGTTAGCCGGCTTTCGGTTTACCTCGACAATCAATTCGCTCCGACGATTACCCTTCATGGAACATTGGTCGATGTCTATGGTGTCGGCCTGCTTTACACCGGCAAATCGGGGGTTGGAAAATCAGAATGTGCCCTCGATCTGATTGAACGGGGTCACCGTCTTGTGGCTGATGATGTTATCAAAATCACGCGCAAATCGGCCAACTACTTAGTTGGCACCTCAAGCGAAATCCTGGGACAACATATGGAGGTTCGCGGGATCGGCATCATCGATGTTGAGGCGTTGTTTGGTATCCGGGCGATCCGGCTCCAAAAGCGGGTTGAGGCGGAAGTCCGCTTATCGTACTGGGAAGATACGGCCGATTATGAGCGGCTTGGAATTGATGAAAAATACACGACCGTATTAGGGGTTGAAATTCCGCTTATCACGATCCCGGTCTCACCGGGTAAAAATATTACGGTTATTTCGGAAGTAATCGCGATGAATTTGATGCTCAAAGTTTATGGGGAGCATTCGGCTCAGGACTTTTCACGCCGTTTGACCGAGCGGTTGGCTCGCGCCGGAAATGTAGGCGATTACCTCGAATCTGATTATGAATAAAGGGCCAACTCGGCCCGGGATGCCGGTGTAGTCTTCCTCTTTTAATTCATTTATTTTTGTGAAACCTTTTTTTCTCGTTTTATGATTGCAACTTGGCCGTTTATTTCTCGTATAAACTTGAGATAAGAATGATTTTGTAAACAAATGATACTTCACTCCCTCACACTTGACCCTGATACGGGAGGATAGAAATGTCCCAAGTCACACGCAGGAAATTTCTGAAAAACAGCGCCAAAGGTATTGCTTTGGTGAGCATTCCGATTTTTTTCAAATTTAACCCAATGGCCGCTTTGGCATCTGAGCCAACGGCTGTTTTGGGATCGACCGATTATTTTAATCACTTCGGCGTAACCGAAGCACTGTTACGCGAGATCATGGAAGATGCTTTGAGTCGTGGGGGCGATTATTGCGATCTATTTTTCCAGCATACTATTTCAAGTTATGTTGGTCTTGAAGATGATCTTGTCAACCGGGCTTATACCGGTGTCGATTTTGGTGTCGGTATCCGGGTTCTCAAAGGAGATCAGACCGGTTACTCCTTCACCGAGGAGATCACACCCAAGACGATGAAGCTGGCCGCCAAAACCGCCGCCAATATAGCAACCGGAACAGCGAAAGCTCTGCCGGACGCTTTCAAAGTCAAAAACCCGGCCAACTATTACCCGATTGAAGCCTCATGGGAATCGATCAAAATAGATCAAAAAATTCCATACATCAAAAAACTGAACGAAAGTTCAATTGCTCTGGAAAGTAACATCATCAAATCCCGGGCCTATTTTACCGACGATACTTCCTACATCATGTCGGTAAATTCCGAAGGATTGATTCGTTATGATTATCAACCGATGACCCAATTTGGGATTACCTTGACCGCGGAGAAAAATGGTGAGCGTCAATCGGCCGGATTCAACCTTTCCGGTCGGTATGGGATTGATCGGTTCTCCGATAAGAAAATAAAATATATGGCTCGTCGGGCGGTTGATCGGACAATGACCCTCTTTGATGCGGTCAAACCGGAAGCGGGCGAGATGCCGGTGGTGCTGGCGGCCGGATCATCCGGAATTCTATTACACGAGGCGATTGGTCACGGCATGGAAGCTGATTTCAACCGCAAAGAGATATCAATCTTCGCGGATAAAATCGACAAGCCGGTGGCCGAGAATTTTGTCAGTATTGTTGATGATGGAACCAACGATAATTTGCGCGGTTCGATCAATGTTGATGATGAAGGTGGAAGTCCGGAGAAAACCTATCTGGTTAGAGATGGCATTATGCGTAGCTACATTCATGATCGGATTTCGGCCAAGCATTATGGTGTTAAGCCGACCGGTTCCGGGCGACGTCAGTCGTTTCGGCATGCCCCTCTGCCTCGGATGCGCAATACTTATATGGAAAATGGTCCTCACGATAAAGAGGAGATCATCAAAAGCGTTAAAAAAGGTCTCTATGCCGAAGTCTTTTCCAATGGCCAGGTCTTTATCGGAGCTGGTGACTTTTCGTTCTATGTTACCGGCGGCACGTTGATTGAAGATGGTAAGCTAACCAAGCCGGTCAAAGATATCAACATCATTGGCAATGGCCCGGATGTCCTGAAGAAAATCACAATGGTCGCAGGAGATATGAAGATGGCCGAAGGTGGTTGGACGTGCGGCAAAAATGGCCAGTCGGTGCCGGTTTCGATGGGTTTACCAACGGTCAAAGTTTCGTCGATAACCGTGGGCGGGATGAATTCATAGTTGTGCGATTCCAGCAGAACTATGAAATTCAAACATAAAATGATGAGGCCATAAAAAAATGAATAATAAAGAAAAACTGGAAATGGCACACTGGGCGGTGGCTCAAGCCAAGAAGCATGGAGCCGACGAGGTTGCCATAAGTATCTCAAACAGTCGCGATATTGAGATTGAGTATCGTGACAAAAAAATTGAAACGCTCAAAGAGTCATCCCAGAACTCATTGAGCTTAACAATTTACACCGATCACAAGTTTTCCAATCACACCACCAACGACATCCGAAAAGAATCGCTGGCACCGTTTATCTCAGAAGCGGTGGCGATGACCAAGTATCTAAGCTCTGATCAGTTCCGTGAGTTAGGTAATCCGAAATTTTACGAAGGGCGCTCAACTGCCGACCTAAAACTTCGTGATCCAAATTACGAATCGATGACCTCCAAAAAACGGGTCGAAGTCGCCCGGCAGATCGAAGACGCGGCCCAGTCGGTATCGGATAAAATAATATCTTGCACCGGTGGCTATGGTGATACCTATTCGGAATCGATCAAGGTTTTGTCAAACGGCTTTGAAGGGGAAAGAACGACAACCGTTTTTTATGCCGGTTCGCAAGCGACGATTGATGATGGAAATGGTGGTCGACCGCAGGATTGGTATTATGGTGTGACCCGTAACTTTGACGACCTTCCCAAGACGGCAATGTTGGGCCGTTCAGCGGTCGAACGGGCCTTGCGCAAAGTTGGTCAGACCAAAATCGCCTCGGGTGAGTATGACATGATTGTCGAAAACCGCACGGTCAGTCGTCTTCTGTCCGCTTTGTACGGTCCGATGAGAGCTCGGTCACTTCAGCAACGCTCCTCCTTTTTGGAAGGGAAGCTGGGTGAAAAAATCGCATCAGATAAGCTGACGATGATCGACGATCCGTTTGTCCCTTCCGGGATGGGGTCGCGCCATTACGACGGCGATGGCTTTTCAGCCCGCAAACGGACCATAATCGACAAGGGTGTTTTGAAAGAGTACTTTGTGGATAATTACTATGGCAAGAAGTTGGGGATGGAGCCAAACTCTGGTGGCACCTCCAACGTTGTTCTGGAATCTGGTTCCAAGTCGGTCGATGAGATGATCGCTTCGGTTGACAAAGGAATCTATGTTACCGGATTTTTGGGTGGCAACTCCAACTCGACGACCGGTGACTTTTCTTATGGAATCGTCGGACAGTTGATCGAGGGTGGCAAAATCATCAAATCGGTCAACGAGATGAATATCTCCGGGTTCTTAGTCGATCTGTGGCAAGGGTTGGGAGAGGTTGGAAACGACCCATACATTTATTCATCCTGGCGTTTGCCAACATTAAAGTTCAACGGAGTGCAGTTTAGCGGAGTATAAGAAATAGAGGGCGGCGCTGAAGGGATTTGCGCCGGTAGATAGTTTTTTCAGGGATGGCAGGTAAGTAAACGGAGCCTTTTTATAAGGCTCCGTTTTTTTGTGTGCAGTCTGAAATTAACCGCTTCGTCAAAAAGAATGCGCCTATTGGATTATTCCCCAGGACAGGTCGGTGGGGGACCATCCTTGAAAATAGAATTTATCAGATAGACAACATCGCCGACATTGACCGCATTGTCAAGGTTGGTGTCACCCAGCATAATCAGATTGGGTGCGGGGCCCTGCTTAAAAATATGGTTAATCAAAAAGACTGCGTCTCCGACGTTGATGTATGCGTCACCATTTGGATTTCCACAAATCATTACTACCGGCCAACACCAGTCGGGGGTATAGTCAGGAGTAATTGATTCGCCCGCTTCATTTGCGAAGTACGACGGAGTATCACCCCAATAGTAGATGGGATGATCTTCTATACAGATCGTACCAAGGTACCCATTAGCCCACTCCCCCTCAATTAGTGGTATAATGTTAAAGCCGAACATCGGCTCAAGTGGACCTGCAAGCATCCCATTAAGTGTTCCAGCAAAAATAGCAAATGAATCTGCCGGGGCACCATCGATATTCCCCCCTTCAACCGTAAACCCGGTTAAATACCATGTCATATCCATTCTGCTATCGGGAATTATGGAGCAATTCATGTCTTGATAGTCCCAGATAATTCCATCTGGCGACGATATTTCTAAATTTAGAAGAAACGCAGCCAACTTGGCATCATTCTCAATCATAATTTGAAGCTGATAATTACCCCCGACGTAAATTGTATCCACCGGCTCGGTCGTGCCTTGCTTAGCCATCTGCCACGAGACAAGGTTGTCAGCAGATGCTGTCGCCGATAAGGCCAGCATAATAATAATGACGATACAAAGTTGGAGTCTTTTTAATCTTCTCATCTCTTCATTCCCTCTAATGTCTTACTCAGGGCAGGCCGGTCTTGGGCCGGTTAGAAAAGCAGAGTTTATCAAAAAGATAACGTCGCCAACATTGACAGCACCATCAAGATTAGCATCTCCCAGCATAATCGGATTGGGAGCCGCGCCACTTCTAAAAATATGATTTATCAA